>JBEBWU010000108.1:0-6730 GCA_040391985.1 Entomomonas sp.
TAGAATTCTTATAAAAGGACTATAGGGAAAGAAAACAAAGGTTACTACCTGCACAAGAGTAGTAATAATACTCAATATAAAACATTTTAAATAATTGGAATCTTCTGCTTCTGCAAATTCTGCAGCCCAATGCAAGGGAAAAATATAAAGCACTAAAAAGAAAAGAGATACTACCACTATATTACATTCCTTTATTTTTGTTCATTAATGTATTAGAAAATATAAAATTTGTACAAGTAAATAATATACTTGCTTACTTGTATATTAAATTTCTTTTCTTAACCATCTCTTAATTTAGTGTTTGCTCAATCTCTATCTTCTACCTGATAAGGTTACAGAAACAGAATCTGAATAGCGCAGTGCTTGCGGTTTATCCACTTCTACTTCTACATATCGCACTTCTTTATACTGCATTACTAAATCTACTAGTTCTTGAGTGAGTCGTTCTAGTAAGGCAAAGCGATTATTTTCTACATGGCTAATAATTGCTTTAGTAATAGTTCGATAATTTAGTGCATACTCAATCTCATTCTCTTGCACAGCTGCTTGTGCTGAGTAGAAAATAGTTAAGTTAATAATAACGTCTTGGCGGTTATTAATTTCTTCTTCTTTAATTCCAATAAACGTCCGTAGTCTTAAATTTTTGACACGGATTTTTGCAGTACCCACATCAAGTATTGGCATATAGGCTCCTCTTTGTTCAATAATTATTATTTGCTAGTATAAAAGGCTTTCACTATGATGAACAGCGTTCTACTTATAGACTAAATATTCTATTAGTAAAATTATTCATAATAGTAAAAGTATTTTAAATAATAATAGAGGTTGTTATGAGCTCCGCCGCCGTTGTTTTAATTACTAGTAAAGTTACTAAAAGCTTGCATACCAATATTGAGAATAACTATAAAACTTATCATTTATGGGAACAACCAGACCAAGAAGCATTTCTCAAAGAGCATGGCCATGAAATTACAGCATTAGCTACTAGTGCAGTTTATGGTGCTAGTGCAAAATTAATGAGTGCACTTCCTAACCTTAAGATAGTTGTTAGTTATGGTGTAGGTTACGATGCCCTAGATATTAATTATGCTAAACAACATGGTATTACAATTACCAATACTCCTGATGTATTAAATGATTGTGTAGCGGATACTGCCCTAGCCTTATTATTAGATGTAGCTCGTTATATTAGCTATTCAGATCGTTTTATCCGTTCCGGACAATGGAAAAGTAGGTCAGTTAAATTAGGCCATAAAATAGGTAATAAAACATGTGGTATTGTGGGATTAGGTCGTATTGGTAAAGCCATTGCTAAACGTGCTGAAGCCTTTGATATGAAAATTGCTTATTATGGTCGCCATCAGCAGTCTGATGTAAGTTATGATTACTATAATGACTTGCAGGCATTGGCTAAAGCAAGTGACTTTTTAGTACTAGCTTTACCTGCTACAGGTGAAACTAATCATATTATTAATGAACAAGTATTAGCTGCTTTAGGTGCTAAAGGGTTTTTAATTAATATTGCTAGAGGTTCCGTAGTAGATGAGCAAGCATTGGTAAAAGCTCTGCAAGAAGGTGTTATTGCTGGTGCTGGTTTAGATGTATTTGAGCATGAACCGAATACCCCAAAAGAACTTTGGGAAATGGATAATGTGGTGATGACACCACATATTGGTAGCTCAACCTATGAAACTAGAGAAGCCATGAGTGATTTAGTTTTTGCTAATTTACACAGCTTTCTTGAAGGTAAAGGCGCCATTACTCCTGTGGTATAGAGTTAATTATAGCTGTTTTGCTATTTTTTTTAGACGAGGCGAATGACTGAAGACAGTACAAATAGTACGGCTAAGTCATTCAACAAAGTATAAAAACTAGGGGGATAGCTATATTAAATGGGGCGACGGCCTGCTAAAGCGTGGGATAATGTTCCCCCATCTACTAACTCTAATTCACCGCCTAAAGGAACACCATGGGCAATACGAGAAACGGTTAAACCTTTAGGTGAGAGTAATTGGGCAATATAATGAGCAGTTGCTTCACCTTCAACGGTCGAGTTAGTAGCTAAAATAATCTCTTGAAAGTCAGCATTTTCAATACGTTTTAGTAGTTCAGGAATACCTATCGCTTCTGGCCCTAGACCATCTAATGGTGATAAGTGGCCTTTCAATACAAAATAACGACCTTGATAGCCAGTTTGCTCAATAGCAAATACATCAAGTGGCCCTTCTACAATACACAATAATCTATCATCGCGATTGGGCGAAGCACATTGTGGGCAAAGCTCTTCTTCACTCAAGGTATGGCAAAGTTTGCAATAGCCTACTTTATCCATTGCTTGATTTAAGGCATCGGCTAATTTCAAAGCACCTTGCCGATTACGTTCTAATAATTGCAAAGCCATACGTTGCGCACTCTTTTTACCCACACCAGGTAAAATACGTAATGACTCAATAAGCTGATTAATAAGGGGGCTAAAACTCATGATTCTCTTAATTACTGAGCTAATATTATTAGCTCAGCAGTAACAAGTAACTAAATTAGAAAGGCATTTTAAAACCAGGTGGTAGTTGCATACCCGCTGTCATACCAGCCATTTGCTGTTGTGCATTTTGCTCTACTTTACGTACCGCATCATTAATAGCGGCTGCAATTAAATCTTCTAATACTTCTTTTTCTTCTGTCATTAAGCTAGGATCAATGGTCACTCGCTTAACGTCATGAAGACCTGTCATTACAATAGAAACTAAGCCAGCGCCTGATTGACCAGTCACTTCTGCATTAGCTAACTCTTCTTGCATTTTCTGCATTTTTTCTTGCATTTCTTGCGCTTGTTTCATTAAAGCGCCCATGCCACCTTTTAACATTGGGGATACTCCTTAATTTATTAATCTTAATTGTGCATTATTATAAGCGGTTATAGTGATTTTATAAATTACTTATCTAGTTACTTTACTTCGTTTTATTACAAAGGTTTAATACTTTCTTCATCCAGTTTTGCTGAGAACTTATCCACTAACTGCTGCACAATAGGATCTTCTAAAATAGCTCGTTCTGCAGCTTTTTGTAATTCTATTCTCTTACGTTGTTCTCTTTGTGCTGGGGTTTCTTGCTCAGGTTTTTCAATGATAATTTTTAAATTAATGTTGTGGCCTAAATAGGTATTAATGGCCTCACTAATTCTTTTCTTCTGATTATCACTAAATAATGCTTGTTGTGTAGGGTCTAATTGTAGAATCCATTGCTGATCATCTTTACTAAGCAAGGTACAGTTTGAAGCAATACTTGCCGTAATACCACTTAATTTAAGCTCAGCAAATAGCTCTATCCATTCAGCAGCCACTCCTGTAGCAGATGGTGGTAAGTTGTCTAGTAAATCTATTTTTTCTGCTGTGTCTGGAACATCTGATTCAACATAGCTCTGGTCTAAAAAAGACTGGTATTCATCAACAGATAAATACTCGTCTTCACTTTCTGTAGTGTTCTCATCTTGATCATCTATAGCAGCATGAGTAACAGCGGTTAATTCTGCAACCTCTTCTACCACTACACTTGTAGGTATCTGCTCTATTTCTGGAGATGCTAACTTTTGTTCAGTAATACTAGTTACTGATTCTTGTTGCTTAGTCTCTTCATCAACCGTTACTGGCTTTTCCTGCACATCCTTTTTTAACTCAGGCTCCACTACTGTAGGAGCTACTTCTTCTATTTGCTGAGCAACTTTGACATCATCTAGTGTTTTTTTTTCTGTTGTATCAGATATCTGTTCTGATACTGGGGTTACTTCAATTTTTTTTAATGGCGTAATAGGAGTACGTTCAGCATTAATAGGACGAAAGGCTAGCATTCTTAGCAATACCATTTCAAAACCTTGCTGACTGCTAGCAGCCAACGGTAAATCTCGGCGCCCCACTAAACCAACTTGATAATAGAACTGTACATCTTCAGCAGGTAATGCTTGTGCTAACGCTATAATTTGCTCTTTATCCCCAATACTGTCATCAACTGCATCAGGTAATATTTGTGCAACAGCAATGCGATGTAAAACATTTAATAACTCTGCTAACACATCTATCCAGTCTGGACTTTGCTCCGCTAATTGCTTAATAATAGCCAATAATTGTTTAGCATCACCCTCCAATAAAGCAAATAACAGCTCATAGACTTGGTTCTGATCCAGAGTACCTAACATATCTCTTACATCAGCGGTATTTACCTTCTCACCACCGAAAGCAATAGCTTGATCTGTTAGACTCATTGCATCACGCATAGAACCTTGAGCAGATCTACCTAATAGCCACAGCGCTTCTTTCTCATAGGGAATTTTTTCTGCATCTAATACATGTGCAAGGTGTTCTACAATACGATCAGCAGGAATATTTTTAAGAGCAAACTGCAAGCAACGTGACAAAATAGTTACAGGTAATTTCTGTGGGTCAGTAGTTGCTAATAAAAATTTTACATGAGGTGGCGGTTCTTCCAAGGTTTTAAGCAAAGCATTAAAACTATGAGATGACAACATATGCACCTCATCGATTAAGTAAACCTTAAAGCGCCCTCTAGTTGGTGCGTATTGAATATTTTCTAATAACTCACGAGTATCTTCTACCTTAGTGCGGCTTGCTCCGTCCACCTCAATAAGGTCTATAAAACGTCCTTCATCAATTTCCACACAAGTAGAACAAACACCACAAGGAGTTGAGCTAACACCTTGCTCACAATTTAAACACTTAGTAAGAATACGAGAAATGGTTGTTTTACCTACACCACGAGTCCCCGTAAATAAATACGCATGGTGTAACCGACCTGTATCTAATGCATTAATTAATGCGCGTAGTACATGGGTTTGCCCAACCATTTCGTGAAAATTATGTGGCCGCCACTTGCGAGCAAGAACTTGATAACTCATTAATCTCTTTCTAAAGGTAAAGGTGAGTATTTTAAACTAACTAATCTTAGCATAAATTTGTTAATAAAATGGATTTGATTACTGTAACTTTTATACACTTAATTAAATATTAAATTTCAATCATAAATCTATCAACAAGTCAATACCTCTTTAATATAAATAACTGAAATAATCCTTTCATCACAAATTCTATATAACCCCCTGATACTAAGTTGTTTCAAATTGACTATCGTTTTTTCTAATACTATAGTATTAGATAACGGAATAGTGTGTAACCAATTAACATACAAAAAACTTTTAAAGGATATTATTTTAGTAATAATGTTTGCTACTCCTACTAATGGAGTAAAGGTTGTTGCATCATGAAGGCAGTTTTAGTTAGAGCGCAATATCGTAAAAGTCTACTTGCCAGCAGTATCTTTTTATTAGGAATCATCACTCCCCATAGTATCAATGCAGCTCCTATTGCAGACATTCCTCACTATGACAAGATCCAAGATAAAATACCTAGTACAGTTACTGATTATACGGTTATTGGTGGCGCACTTTATGGAACATCCAAAACCAACGCAGCTTATGTACAGGACGGTACTGTAGCTACAGGCACTTCTATGCCTGGTACTATTTATATTGACTCTAGAAATAATGACAGTCCAGTTATCATCTTAGGTGATAATGTCACAGTAACACAAGGAGCTAATGCGGTAGATGGTATTCGTACCAATGGTGGTACACCTACTGCACAGGGAACAGTCATTGCAGGTGATAATCTTACAATTCATATGACTGGTACAGATAGCGATGGTATTAATACTGGCTTTTGGACTGGGACTTTGAGTACACCAACTCAAGGTTCTAACCTTGTTTATGTAGGTGATTATCTAAATATAACTACTGAAGGAGAACAAGGACGTGGTATTTCTGTCTACCAAACCGCATACCTGAGTATATTTGGATCCGTACCCAACAGTAACACAGTGACAGTGGGAGATTATGCAACAATCACTACTAAAGGCGCGGAGAGCGAAGGTATTCGCGCAGGTGGAACAGCTACAGGTACAGTAACCAATTCAGTTATTACTGGTAATAACACTACGATTAAAACAGAAGGTAGTGCTTCTATTGGTTTACGTGCAGATAATGCAACAATTAAAACAGGTGTAAATACTAAAGTTATTACTGATAAAGACAGTAGCCATGGTGTTTACACTACAGGTGCAATAGGAAATATTACTTTAGGCAATAATGCTAGCATTACTACCAATGGTACAAATACTACCTACAGTGTTTACGCAGCATCTGGTGGAAACGTGACTTTAGAAGGTGGTGCCACTGTTGTAAATGCAGGCACACAGGCTACTAATAGTTATGCATTCTATGCCACAGGCAACAATAGCCATATTGATGGTAGTGCTACAGGTATCTATAAGATAACTGGTGATATTTTCGCAACATCTAATGGTGCAATTGATCTAAATATGGCCTCCACTTCTTTATGGACAGGGGCAGCTTATCTAGGTAGCACAGGTGCAAGCAATATCGCTATGGCAACTAATAGTGTTTGGAATATGACAGGAAATTCTCAAATTACCTCTCTTAACTCCAGTGGTACTGTTAATTTTCAATCCTCAGCAGGTAACTACTACACCTTAACTACAGGTAGCTTATCAGGTAATAGTACTTTCGGTATGAAAGTAGATATAGTAGGCCAACAAGGTGATTTATTAGATGTAACTGATACTAATGTATCTGGTAACCATAAACTAGTTATTGCTAATAATGGAGCGGCTAACACTGATGGAACAGAAGTGTTAACTGTAGTAA
>JBEBWU010000109.1:0-6723 GCA_040391985.1 Entomomonas sp.
TAACTATGTTTGGAGCTTAATAGGAATAGACCGCTAGTACACTACATACCTATTATTTTAACGGTTGCCCAATAGCCAAGCCCACCACTTATTAATAGAATTAAAGTCATTGGGATAATAGTAGAAACATGGTATTGCTCCATTAATCCCATTTGCAAATTAATTAAACGAATAATAAACCAACAATAAACACAAAAGAATGCAAAAAAGGCCCAATCATATAAACCACTGGATAATAGTGCTACTACAATAAATAAGCCTACTCCAATCTCTTCAACGATAGAAGGTTTCCAATATTTTAGTAAGGAGATAGCGACTATATTAGTTATACTTACTACTGCACAAGCCCAAACAAATTTGCTATCAAATGATATAAAAGAAACTAACCATAGCAATGCGAAAACTATTGCAAGTAACAATAAAGCAAAAGCCATGAAATTTAAAATCTTCAAAGACCTTATACTGTCCATTTATTACTCCAATAAAGCTTTATAGATACTGCTAATAATATGTTACTTTTTATAACAAACATATTAAACAATAGGAGAATAAAATTAATTATCTTTAGCTGAAGGAAATAAAGAACTAGAAAACTATAAATAATTCATTTAATTAAACTACATAACCAACTCAGCCAAGCTGTATAAAAATCCAGTACCTGCAATAACCAATAATACAATGCCAGATATTAGTACAATAATATTCTTGATATTATTTGAGGCTAATTTCCGTATAAATAAGATATAGACACCCAAAATTATAAAATCTAACAGAACCCATAATAATGTTAATAAAAAGATACTTTTATTGAATGAATCCGTTATCTTTATAAATTGTGGGAAAAAAGATACAAAGAAAATAATATCTTTAGGATTAGAGAGTCCTACTAAAAAACCGCTTAGCAAGCCCCCCTTCTTAAAAGATTTATTTGTTGTACTGCTTATATTAGCTTCAGATGTTAATTCAGTTGTAGCAAGAGACCTTATTTCTAAAGCCTCTTTAATCGATGATATAGCAATATAACCAATAAACAAACAACCAAACAAACTAATCGTATGAAATAATTTTGGACTAATAACAAGACTAGTTGAAATAATAAAGACAGCAACAAAAATTAATACTAAAGAAGCCCAATTAGTACCAAGTATTGTACCAAAAGCTCTATAAGGCCCTGATTTTAATGCCGTATTAACCACTAAAAAAACAACAGGGCCAGGTGTTGCAATTAACATTAATGCTGTAATTACGTAAATCGTTAACAAACTTATATCCATTACTGCTATTTCCTTATATGTAATGGACACTTCTTCAGCTCAAGTCCGCCCTGCTCTTCTAATTGATATTGACGCCACTCATAATTCTCCTTCTCTCCATAGAACCCTAATGTTGAGGGAGTTACACCATTATTATAGACACTGATTCTTTTTCTTATTTTTTCTCTAACTGTCTTTCCACCTCTAGAGGCAGCACTAGCAACTTCATCAAAGTTTTCTCTAGGATTAATTACTAAAACAATATGCTCACCTAAATTCCTACTTTTCATCACTTCATGTTTAGGACAGCTTATATTCACAAATAAAGGAACGCCATTAAAACAGAATGACCAATTTTCGTCTTCAGTATCATGAGACACATCTAACGGCCATGGTGCTTCATCTTGATCATGCAGTTCTTGTAAAACATTCCATGCATAATTGTGTTCATCAGCTAAACTGCTGAAGGCGTTTCTTTCAAAGAAAATAACTAAAGGACTATATATTCTATCCCTAGCTGGAATATCTTTTACAAACTCTGTATATTCATGAAAACAGTTAGTTAAATCTTCACTAGGTCTATTAATAGAAGAGAAAAACAAATAGAACTGTTTTAACTTAATAGATTTTTTGCCAAATAAACATGGAAAATTATCATTTTCCATTGCATCTTCAAATTGCCCTAATGCTCTAAGCATCCAAACCCTAAAAAAGGGACTTTGTAAAAAGCTATCACCACATAACTCATTACGTTTAATCATGTATTTGTAAATAGAATCCACGATTTTCACCTCACGCAAAAGCAATTAGACTTTTTTCCTATTCGCGTAAGATAATGCTGATTTATTTGCCTATTGAAAAACGCAAAAATTTATGGCTTACTATGATTTTTAATCATGATTATTAAAATATGACTAAATCTATTCCCCCACTTTATGCTCTTCGTGCGTTTGAGGCTGCTGCTAGATATTGTTCTTTTACTCAAGCGGCTAATGAACTATCTTTAACACAAAGTGCTATTAGTAGACATATAAGAACTCTGGAAGATATTCTTGGCTATAATTTATTTGAACGAAATGGCCCTAAGCTAACACTAACAGATCAAGGAAAGACTTTAGCACAAGAATTAAAGCTTGGTTTTGCTATTATTGAGCGTGCTTGTCTATTATTTAGAGATAATCCTAATACTATTAGGCTTAAAGTACCCTCAACACTCACTGCTCGTTGGCTATTAAAAGCAGTTAACGTATTCAAAAAAGAATACCCTACTTACCCTGTGCAGCTATCTAGCATATGGATGGATATTGATACTGTCGACTTTTACTCTGAACCTTATGATTGTGCAATATTATTAACAGATGGCAACTTTGGACCTAGCTATAACTGCTTTAAATTATTCGATGAATGGCTAATTCCTATTTGCTCCCCCTCTTACCATCCTCAAGAAAAAAAATTAACAATTAATGACTTAGATCAACTGGAATTATTGCATCCCTCTTTTGATCGTAGAGATTGGAAAAGATGGCTTAATCGTTTAAATTTATTGGATAAAGTTGATATTAGACGAGGCCAAGTATTTGATACCTTAGATCAAGGAATTTCAGCTGCATTACAAGGTATAGGAATTTCTACTAATGATTTAATGCTTGTTTCACAAGAACTCTTTCAACAACACCTCTATCTTCCATTTCCTAAAGCTGTTTCCACAGGTGATGGTTATTACATGGTTTGGCCAAAAGGTAATCCAAAAGAAAAAGCATTATGTTTATTAAAAGACTTTCTTATAAGTGAACTGCCTCCACTTTACACAGAGGGTGTGACCTTTTTTGAACTATCATAAATAGCTTAACTAAAGCCTAAGCGATCTAATATAGATTAGGCTTTAGAATACCTAACCTGCAGCGTTAAGATGTATATTATCTGATCTATATACAGGATTTGAAACAAATGATGCTAAGCCTCCAGTTTGTATTTTAACTCCTTTATAATTACTATTTATTTTTACGACTAGCTAATACCTTATCTAGTACCTCAAGACCTGTTATAGCTTGTTGCTTACCAATAGATGTTCCAACAATTGATAAGACTTCTTTTAACTGTGCTTCTGTCAAACCTACATTCATTCCCATATTTATATGAGACTGCAACATAGGTTCTACACCCTTTAAGCTAGAGAGAGCAGCAATAGTTGCAAGCTCTCTATCTTTATAGCTAAGCACATCACGCTCAAAGATATCTGCAAATAAATGCTCCTTTAAAAAAGTTTCAATCTCTGGAGCAAATGCACCAAAACCAGATGTTTTACCAGGATCCTGCTGACCTGTTAAACTTTCTAGTACTTTTTTACCTCTTTCATATTTACTACCTTCAGCTGTAATAGGAGATGCTTCACGACCTTGATTATCTTTAATACCTTGTGCTTTTCTTTCATCAAGTACTGATATAAACGTATTAATGCCATTTAAACTTCTCGGGAAACCAGCATAAGCATACATCTGTACTAAAACTTCTTTAATTTCATTAATAGTTAAGCCTGTATCCAGACCTTCTGCTAACGCTACCTTTAACTGTGGCAAATCACCTGTAGCTGTTAATCCTGCAATAAGCACAAGCTTTTGCTGTTTTGCTGTCAAACCTTGATTATTATCCTGCACAGTATTTGCCTCAACAATATTTATAAAACCAAATATCGAGAAAAAAACTATTGTTAGCAAAGAAATAATTTTTTTCATTATTCCTCCTACCATAATCAATAGAACAAAAATAAAACTCTGTTAGCTATTTTTTAGAGATGCCATATCAATAACAAAACGATATTTAACATCACTTTTTAACATCCGTTTAAAAGCCTTATCGATATCTTGCATATTAATTAACTCAATATCAGCAGTAATTCCATGTTTACCACAAAAATCTAACATCTCTTGAGTTTCAGCTATACCACCAATTACCGAACCAGCCACTGCTTTACGTCCCATAACCAGTGGAGCAGTATTTAAAGTTGGTTGTAAATCACCTAAAAAACCTACCAATACAATGGTGCCACTCAATGATAAAGTTGGAATATAAAGATTAATATCATGTACATAAGGAACAGTATCAATAATTAAATCAAATTGACCACTGGCAGCTGTCATTTGTGCTTCATCTGTAGAAATAACAATGTTATCTGCACCTAAGCGCCTTGCATCCTCCTCTTTGCCTGGAGAACGTGTAAATAATGTAACATTAGCACCCAGTCCTTTGGCTAGTTTTAATGCCATATGTCCAAGACCACCAAGGCCTACTACAGCTACTCTACTACCTTTCTTAACTTGCCAGTGTCTTAATGGCGACCACGTAGTAATACCAGCACATAAGAGAGGTGCTGCACCTGCTAAACCTATTCCTTCAGGAACTTTTAAAACAAACTTATCTGAAACAACAATTTTTTCAGAATACCCACCATATGTAGGCGTATGATCGTGTCGATCAAAACTATTATAGGTAAGCGTATTGCCTTCCTCACAATACTGCTCTAAACCTGCTTGACAAGGGTTACAATGCTGACAAGAATCAACCATGCAACCAACTCCCACATGATCTCCTACTTTAAAACGTGTAACCTCTTTGCCAACACTAAGCACTCGACCAATAATCTCATGTCCAGGTACTACAGGATAATTCGTAGTCCAATCTTCATTTACATGGTGCAAATCAGAATGACAAACCCCACAATAAAGAATTTCAATGACTACATCATCTGAACGTGGTTCACGACGCTCAAAGTTATAAGGTGCTAAAGGCGATTTAGCAGCATGTGCTGCATAGCCAAGAACTTTCATTGTCATTATTTTCTCCACATGAATAACTTTTACGAAATACGAAAGATCAATATTAGATAAATGAAATTAATAGGTATGCTATTGATCTGTATTCATTTCTTTTACATTTATCAATTTAACAGATTTATTTTTATTTTATTAGATAGCATTTCGTATATAAAGTTATGAAATAAATTCATAAATAAGATTTAAAAAGCTAGATGATACTAATTAATTATTTTACTCCCCCTTATATCGTAAAGCCTCTACTAATAATTTAAACGCAGGTGATGATTGGCGACGATTTGGATAATACAGGTAGTATCCAGGAAAATACGAACACCAATCATCTAATACACTTATAAGTTCACCTGTAGCAATATAAGGACGTGCTAAATCCTCTGGTACATAAGCTAAACCTAAGCCAGCTAAAGCTGCCTCTAACCGTTGTGAGGTTAAATTGAATGTTAACTGTCCTTTCACGCGTATTTTTTGTTCATATCCCTCTTTTTCAAACTCCCATGCATATATACTGTCATAGGTAGGAAGACGTAAATTAATACAATTATGATTGATAAGATCTTGTGGTGTGTTTGGTATAGAGTATTCTTTGAAATAATCAGGTGTTGCAACCACCGCCATACGCATATCTGGACCTATACGCACTGCAATCATATCATTTGCTATTAACTCACCTGTTCTAACCCCTGCATCATAACGCTGTTTTACAATGTCTATAATTCCATAATCTACTGTAAGCTCAACATTAATATCAGGATAGTGTCGTAAAAATTCCTTTAACTTTGGCCAAACAGCAATATTAGCTGGATGCTCTGCAGCGCTAATACGAATAGTTCCAGCAGGCTTATCACGTAATTCACTGAGTGCTGCCACTTGAGCTTCAATCTCTGCAAAATGTGGCCCTACAGTTTGTAACAAACGCTCCCCTGCTTCTGTAGGCGAAACACTACGCGTCGTTCTAGTTAATAACCTTAAATTAAGCCTAGACTCTAATCCTCTGATAGTATGACTTAAAGCAGACTGAGAAACACCAAGCTGGGCTGCCGCTCGAGTAAAACTACGCTCCCTTGCGACCACTAAAAAAACCAAAATATCATTAAAGTTTTCACGTTGCATTGATGAATTTTCCTCATAAGTCTATGCGAATTATACCATCTAATAATAGGCAATTATATCTGCTAAATTTATGATCAATACTGTAAGAAATAACAGATAAAAGGTTTAGTCATATGAAAATTATACAAAACGGCTCACAAGCCTCTACAGTGGGCTCATCTGAATACTTTACTGGCACTGTACGTGTTGATCCACTTTTCCAACCTGAAGGTCATGCTCGCGCTAGTGGCGCTATAGTCACCTTTGAACCTAGTGCTAGAACAGCATGGCATACTCATCCTATAGGTCAAACCTTAATAGTTACTGCTGGCTCAGGTTTAATACAACTTTGGGGAGAACCTATTCAAAAAATTCAACCAGGTGATGTAGTTTGGATTCCTGCTGGAGAAAAACATTGGCACGGGGCCGCGCCTGACGCGGCCATGAGCCATATCGCCATTCAGGAAGTGCAGGACGGCAAGGTCGTCACCTGGCTCGAACATGTCTCTGACGCCGAATACGGCGCCTGATTTTTCCGCGAAGGAGCAAAC
>JBEBWU010000110.1:0-6697 GCA_040391985.1 Entomomonas sp.
GTCAGCAGGATCAGGTAAAACTACATTTATAGTGGAAGACTCTATTAATAAGGTAAATAAAGGGTTTAGAGTTCTAATCACAACTTTTACAGAAGCTTGTGAGCAGGAGATTAAATTAAAAATTATTAAAAAACTAGGATATATTCCAAAAAACTTATTTGTCCAAACATGGTTTTCTTTTTTAATTAATCATGGAGTAAAACCATTTCAAGGGTGTTTATTTAGTTTTGATATAAAATGTATGCTATTGGTTAATAAAGCTTCCGGGATTCGATTTATTGATAAAAGGGGGAATAGTATTCCATGGGATGAGGAAACTAATTTTGATCGACATTTTTTTACAAACGACAAAAAAATTTACTCAGATAAATTGGCAAAATTAGTATTACGTTGTAATGAAAAATCAAAAGGAAAGGTTCTTAATCGATTATCAAAATGTTTTACTCATCTTTATATTGATGAAGTACAAGATCTAGCAGGCTTTGATTTAGAGATTCTAGAGAAATTATTTTTATCTAGTATAGAGGTATTACTTGTAGGTGATCCTCGGCAAGCAGTTTACTCAACTAGTAATACTAGAAAACTAAAGAAATTTCAGAAAATCAACATAGTCGATTTTTTTAGGCAAAACCATATAAATGTTGAAAAAGACGAGGATACGCTTCGGACCAATTATAGATGTTTTAAAACGATTTGTGAGTTTTCAAATAAACTATATACTAATCTCCCTCCAGCTATTCCTAATCAGAATATTATAGATTTAACAGGTCATTTAGGAGTATTTATTCTTTCTGAAACTGATTTAGAAAACTATCTGTATCAATTTAAACCAATTCAATTGCGAGAGAATAGAAAAAAGGTCGTTAATACTAAATTTGAAGTTTATAATTTCAGGGGAGCAAAGGGACTATCTTTTGAAAGAGTTGTTATCTATCCATCTAAACCAATGGTTAATTGGCTAAAAAATAATACGTTTGAACTAACTGATGCTGCAAGAGCAAAATTTTATATCGCTTTAACACGAGCTATAAAGAGCGTAGCAATTGTACTGGAAAACAGCGATATTATTAAAGTTAAAGAAATAACGGCATATAAAAATAGTTTTGAGTAATTTATATTGAGAACATTAGTTATTTATCGACTTATAAATACTTCTATATTTGGATGAACTGTTCTAGTAGTAATATGTTCACCATTCGCTCCTAACAGTCTATGAGAGTCAATTTTATATTATTAAAAGAAATGGTCAGATTGAGTAATAACAAATCTAACAAAGAACATCCTTGTTCTTAATGTTTAATGGCCTATAGCAAAACCAGCACCAATACCTGTACCCCCTTTGGTATCTGTTGAGAAAGTAAACTTCACAACAGTCCGTGGGGTTGTATTATGTTCTACCCCTAAAGCAATAGCCTGCTGATTACGGAAATTAGCCACACCTAAACCATACGAAGTCGAAAAACCTTCCTTCTTTGGGATTGAAGCCATTGCCATGGCACTGGCGATCCCCGCATTGCCTTTTTGGAAATTGTTATCAATTTTCTTATCAAGTCGATTGACTTGGTTATCAATGTAGCCTTTATTTTTGTTAAATAACTCATTCACCGCATGATTATATTGAGTATCGGTGTAATGATTGGCTTCATTAATAATAGTAGGTACTTTACTATCTGTATAGTCATTAGCCTCAGTTAGTGTGTTTTGTGCTGCAGTATTTAATTGCCCCAAATTAGCTGCATCAGTATCAGCCACGCCTGTTGCAACACCTGTTAATATACGATCACCAAAGTTTACTTCATTATTAGCAGTTGCTACCGAACCACTACCAATAGCGATCCCACCATTTGAGGCAGTAGCTCCACCCATAGCAATTGAATTATTAGTCACCGTATTACCATTACCGATAGCAATCCCATTATCACCTGTGACTGTGTTGTTATTACCAATGACATTGATACCATTGCCATCAATGGTATTAGTGTTACCAAGAATTGAACTGTTACTCGTATTAGAGACTTTATTGCTATCACCCATTGCATTAGTGTAAGTAGAGTCAGTCATTATATTACCACTGCCCATAGTATTAGTATTTTGTGTATTTGTTAGTTGATTACTATTACCCATCACCACTGATGAATCAGTAATTTGTAAGCTATTACTATTTCCCAAATTCACATTATCAGCTAAAGCAATAGAAGTATTAGTCAATAGCACAGTGGCTAATAATAAAAGAGATTTTTGCATAGATTATTTTTCCTAAAATAAATTAATAAACAATATGATTAAAAACCGTAAGCAATTTGTAGCGAATAACTGGTATCGCTTCTGGTGTTAAAAGCAATGGCAGAACCCAATGCGAGATTTTTGGAAACACCCCATTTTAGCCCTAATGCTAAAGCCGACTCATTGCGATAGTGACCAATCCCTGTACCGAAACTAAACGAAGTATTTAACTTGGCAGGAACCGAAGCCGTAGCCATGGCTGAGGCAATTCCTGCATTTAAAATACGCTGATTACGCTTAATCTTTTTATCTAAGTGATTAAAGCGACTATTAGCATAATCAGTGGCATAGTCTAAAGTATTATCATTGAGTAACTCATATATACGTTGATCAGTATAATCATTAGCTACTCCCTTAGCTTCATCAAAGGTAGTATCAGTATAATCATTAGCACTGTTCAAGGTTTGTTGCATCGATTGATTTAACTGTCCTACATTAATGGCATCTGTTGTTGCTCGTGCATTAGCTACTCCTGAAACAACGTAATGATTAAAGCTTACGTCCTGAGTGGAAAGAACGGTTAACCCATTACCAATGGTAATAGTAGTCCCCTCAATCATTTCAACACTATTACCGATCACTAAAGAACCATCAGTCACATTATTGTTATTACCGACTACTGTTACAGTACTCGTCAATGAATTGCTATTACCCAATACATTTGATTGTTTAGTATGAGTAGTCTGATTATTATTACCTAGTAAATGTGAAGCATTACTGTTAGTAGAACCTATTAACGTATTACCATCACCTAATACCGCATTATTTTTACCTGTTTTAAATGAATTATTGCTACCTACTACCTTAGAGGCATCACTACTATCACTGTAACCACCATGGCTGTCTACAATACTATTAGAAAACCCTGCTACAACACTATAAGGGCTTTGATAAAAGTAATTATTATCCCCTTTAATAACCAGTCCTATTGGTCCATCACCACCTACCACATTAGCAGCATTGACTGAATTAACGATCAGTAGAGGTAAAGCCATAAAAAAATAAATATATTGTTGCTTCATTGTTACAACCTATCATCGACATAATAAAAAAGAAAAAAGCAAAGATGAAAAAATTAATAAAACCAACAATACTGTTGGTGATCTTGCTAACTGTTACATATCTTTGAAATGATGTACGCAATAAATAGAAATTGACTAATACCTGTATTTTTATCCTCATCATGCTGTTATAAATATTTTTTAAAACTGGTAACGGTAATATTCATCACCACACCTGCTATAAGGGCACAAGGCAACATAATAAGTAAGGGAGAGATACTGATAGGAAGAGCTAAATAAATAACCCAAGGTAATGTGAGGGTGGGTACAATAAAAGCCTTTGCACGGTGATACACAAAACCTGATTCATGGCCAGCCACAAAGCGACGTAAATCACGTTTTACCAAGCCATCCACAAATCCTACAAAGACAGCCATAACGATTAAAGGCATACTTAAAATAAGTACGATTAACCGTATAATAAAGGTCATAATGGTATAACCTGCCGCTAGTAAATAAACCTGTAGCCCATTAAGTGCTAGGTTTAAGTATTGGCGAAAAGTTAATTTACGCATACTGTCTGTTGATTGAGGGCTTAATACGGCTTGTGTTTGATCCAATAAGCCTGATTTAATAAATACCCAGTTATAGGCATGATTTAGCAAAGTATGGGTGATCTGCATTGGTTCAGCTAAGATAATACTTTGAGTAAAAGTACTGGATAGATTATCTAGCTCTTGGTAGAAAATAGCCTCAGCGTGGTGCCAACCTTGTTCAGGCCGGATAAAATAAATACCTAGCCACTCCACTATAATAGAGAGCAATAATGAGCCACATAAAATACCAAAAACGGCAAAGGGTAAATTGATAGCTTTACCAGTTAAAGTTTTAGGTTTATTGGTGGCTGTTTGAGTGGACTCATTCATATTACTTCATCCTCTAACAGATCACTAGGTAACTCCTCATTAGTAGGTATAGCTGCCATATTACTAAGCCACCATTGGCCTGACTCGGTATAGTGCTGACGCATATAATCAGCAAGCATTTGAATATTTTTAGGGATTTTTTCGTTAGGATCAGTTTTAGGTAAAGGGATACGAATTTTCCAAAGATTACCTCCTTCTAACAGTGCAAAGGCTTGTCCTTTGGGTAAACCAACAATATGAGCAGGTTCTAGCATAGGGACATTAGTAGCTGTTAAGCGATCAGTGGTATTTGAGGTAAAGGCTGATTGTCCTTGTGGGTCAGAGGTATCGGTTGCACCTGAGATAATCGTACTGGTATAAACTTCGACTTTAGGTAATTGATTGGTTAATAATTCGGCTGTAGCTGTCTCTCTTACCCTTAGCATAATCAGATTATTAAAATTACCAATCACCTGACCTGCTTTAGCTTTATTACCAATTTTGGCTTCAATATCACTGGCTGTTTGGGTATAAGCAGTAATCTGTAAACCTGCACCACCGCCTTTATTAATCATGGGTAAAAACTCATCGCCCATTAACTCATTGACCTCATCAGCATGCACATTAATCGGGATTTTGTTAGTGGAAGCATTAGGTAAGCCATCATCCACGCCAAATTTGTAGATATGACCTGCTACTGAGACAAGATCAGCAAACATTGAATTACCTACCGCAGCAGCAACTTCGGTATCTGATAAAGCATCTAGCCCGACATAAACAATGGCTCGTTGTCTAATTACTTGCATCCAATCAATAATAGGTCTTGGATCATTAAGATCAGAATAGTTGGGTGCTAATAATTGGGCGATCTTACCAGTGGTCAATTTTTCCAGTAAGGGGAGTAGGGAGGCGACGATTTTATCAAAGTAGGTTTTATCATAACGAACTGCTGAACGTAAGCCATCTAAAATAGGGTCATAGTTAGGGCTGATGGATAGATATTGTTCTAAGGCTACTACTCGTTTTTCACGTCCCTGCATATTGCGTGGCATATTCTTGTCATTGAGCTTACTTTCAATCTGAATAATAGCTTCCCATGCTTTTGGCTCATGTTTGGCAAAGAAATACTGTGCATACTCAATAAACAGTTGGTCAATATTAATAACATGTCGCTGGATTAACAGATAATCAGGACGATGACCTAGCTCTACTAAGGCACGTGCAATAATATTAACAAATCGCCAAGCAAACTCTTTAAAAGCTGCGCTATTGCCTTCCGAGGAAAGTTGCCCTGCAATTCTCGAAGCGACTTCGGAAATACGTCCAAAGCGTCCAACCGCATTATAACGAGCCGATATATCAGGCCACCCTAAATGAAAAATATAAAACTCATTGGTTCGTCCTGCTCGTTTAGCTTCAATATACATCCGAATCAGCATATCAGCATCCCCTTTAGGATCAAAAAATATTGTCACTTCGCCACGGCGTATATCCTGAGTGACTAATAATTCTGCTAAACGTGTTTTACCCACCCGTGTTGTCCCCAATACAAGGGTATGTCCTACACGTTCTCCTAATGGTAGCGTGACATCAATCTCACAAGGTTCTATACCATGTAAACGTGGTAAACCACCCACAGGTGGAAGTGGGCGGACAGGATTAAAAAAATGATCATAGCTAGTCAACTTACCAACCCAAGCCAAATAACCTGGAGCAAACTCAAGTTTAGCTTCTAGACGACGTGCTAATTGATAGCGATAAGGTTGTTCTACAAATTTTCGGAACTGGGGGCGATAGGTTTGCATTAAGCGGTGTGTGTGTTTTTGTTCCCATTTAAAACCTAGCCCTAAAAATAATCGTTTATTACTAACAGGGATTTGTTTCGAGGTTATCTCATAACGAGGAAGGCGACGAATATTACGTCGATAGCGCAGTACTATCCATGCCTCTTTTAAGCGTATGGCAGCAAAGATTAAAAAACCTGCTGCGGTAGCTATTCCCATTGAAAAGGATAGGGCCACAGCCCAAGGTGCAAAAATACAAAGCAGAGCACAACATAGGCAAATAGCCACGGTATAAAGTTCTACCGCAGGTCGTAATAACACCTCATTAGCACTATCTGCACTCATTTAAATAATACCAATATTTTAACCACTACTGTTCTATCGCTGTTGAGGTAATTAATACGGGATAATGGGTTAATCCTAAACGCGCAGCAATATCATCTCCAGAAATAGGATACATCTGTAGTTCAGGTGCTAAGGATCGTAGATTTTGTAAACCTTGAGGTGTTCTAACATTAACAATTAAGCCGATGGCTTGCAGTTGTTTTAGTTTTGCTTTGTGATCCTTTAACCACTGTTTTGAAAAATCATCGTCGCCAATTAAAAAAATAGGGGTAAGCCGAGGGGCTTGAATAGTTCGAGCAGTGACACTACCAGGAGAGATTGTTTTAGATTCTACAGGTAACATATCAGTATCAGTAATAGGCTTAATAATAGATGGTTT
>JBEBWU010000111.1:0-6458 GCA_040391985.1 Entomomonas sp.
AACTGAAACGTTTATCTTACTTTTCAGTAGTATTACTTATGGTTTTGCAATGGTTGCTGCTCACAAAAATAATAAAGGCCAAGTAATGTCTTGGTTATTAATTACTTTTGTACTAGGCGCAGCGTTCATTAGCATGGAAGTGTATGAGTTCCATCACCTAGTAGCAATGGGTAATGGTCCAAGCACTAATGCAACTATGTCTGCGTTCTTCACTTTAGTGGGAACTCACGGATTACACGTAACTTGTGGTCTAGTGTGGATGTTAGTGATGATTGCTCAAGTAGCAGGTAAAGGTTTAACTAATAAAGTTAATACTCGCTTATCTTGCTTAAGCTTATTCTGGCACTTCTTAGACATTGTTTGGATTTGTGTATTTACTTTCGTTTACTTGAAAGCATACGCTTCATTTTAAGGAGTTATGTAATGAGTGATCATAAAACATCATCAGGACATGGCACAGTATCAAGCTATTTAGTTGGCTTTGTACTAGCTGTCATTTTAACAGTCATTCCATTTTATATGGCAATGACTGGTGCTCCTAATTTCTTTATATTAGTAGTATTTGCTGTAGTGCAAGTAATTGTGCATGTTGTATGTTTCTTACACATTGACTATTCACAACCACAACGTTGGCATTTGATGACCTTTATCTTTGCTGTAGCCACAATTCTTATAATTGTTATTGGCTCAGTTTGGGTAATGGAAAACTCAATGAAGAATATGATGAGTGATAAGCAACATCATAGTATGCAAATGATGCATCAGAGCATGAGCACAGATAAGTAAGAGGTATACTACAATGTTAAAGAAGTATTTGCTTATCACCAAACCAGGAATCATTTTTGGTAATTTGATTGCAGTCATTGGTGGATTCTTTTTGGCTTCTCAAGGTCATTTTGATTTTGCTAAATTGGTGGCAGTGATGATCGGTACTTCTTTAGTTGTGGCATCAGGTTGTGTTTTTAACAACTATGTTGATAGAGACATTGACTCAATGATGGAGCGCACCAAGAATCGTGTAATGGTTAAGGGATTAATTTCTCCTACCATAGCACTCATCTATGCAACAACATTAGGTGTTGCTGGTGCGCTTACTCTTCACTTTTTTACTAATGATCTTGCATTAGGCTTTGCCATTATGGGCTTTGTTGTTTATGTAGGATTATATACCCTTTATTTTAAAAGAAACTCTGAATATGGCACTATTATTGGTAGCCTATCAGGAGCCGCACCACCTGTTATTGGTTATTGTGCAGCCAGTGGACAGTTTGATTTAGGTGCAGCTATTTTGTTATTAATTTTCTGCTTATGGCAAATGCCTCATTCTTATGCCATAGCTATTTTCCGTTTTAATGATTATAAGGCAGCTGAAATACCAGTATTACCTGTAAAACGTGGTATTAACATTGCTAAACGTCATATCGTAGGTTATATCGTAGCCTTTGCAGCGGCAGCTGTTTCTCTGTATGTCTGTGATTATGCAGGTATTGGCTTTTTAATAGTAACAGGATTAATCAGTGTATATTGGTTATTTATTGCTATTAAAGATTATAGTAAAGCTAATGAAGTTCAGTGGGCTAAGCGACTGTTTATGATTTCTATTTTGGCCATTACTGTATTAAGTGTAATGATGTCTTTTGAAGTTAATTGGGTGCAATAGTTTAAAGCACACTATTTATAGTTTCGATATAAAGAAGCCTCATATATCTTTATACACTGATATCTTCTATTTACAACTAAGTTCTTAGTTGTTCCCATTTATTCTAAATAAGCGTATTATAAAAAAGTCTTCAGGGCGGGGCGAAACTCCCCACCGGCGGTAAATCTATCACAGATAAGCCCGCGAGCGCTTTCTTATAATCGTAAGAAAGGCAGCTGATTTGGTTAAAATCCAAAGCCGACGGTTATAGTCCGGATGAAAGAAGATGCATCTCAGCAATTTATTTGTTGTTCTGTAGCTTTATGGCTATAGGAACTGTAGTTCCTATAGTTATGCCCTGAAACGTTTATCGCCCATTTTTAATATTATTTGCGAGGAGCGTTTCAAATGTTAACTCTTTTAAATGATTTTCCAAGAATTGCTGCTGCTGTAAGTGCGTATCAGCAAGGCCTACCTGTATTATTATCAGATGATAATAATCGTGAGAATGAAGCTGATATTGTTGCTGCAGCTGAAAATATTAGTATAGAAACAATGGCTCTGATGATTCGAGAGGGTAGTGGCATTGTTTGCCTTTGCCTAACAGAGCAAATAGCAGACGAATTAGCTTTAACACCAATGGTTGCGAGTAATCAATCACGCTATCAAACAGCTTTTACTGTTTCTATAGAGGCTAAAGAAGGTGTTTCGACAGGTGTATCAGCTAAAGATAGAGTCACCACTATTCAAGCTGCTTTATCTTCTAATGATCAACATAGGAATATAGTTAGTCCTGGTCATATATTTCCATTACGTGCTAGAAAAAGAGGTGTATTAGAACGTCGTGGTCATACCGAAGGTTCCGTTGATATTGCTCGATTAGCAGGTTTAAAGCCAGCCGCGGTGTTGTGTGAATTAACGAATCCCGATGGTACTATGGCTAAAGGGCAACAAGTAGAAGATTTTGCTAAGTTACATAATATGCCTATGTTAACAATAGAAGAGTTAGTACAATATTTTCTATTGAAGCAGACTATGCAGACAAGTCAGCAACCATTAGAAGCAAGATCGGTTATTGTATAAATTTGAATAAAAAATATTAGTTGTTTCTATAGTTATATCCCTGCTTTTATCAAGTGGGGATATATTGTAAATTTTAGTTAATAATTATGTGTTGATAGCAATTGATAACTAGGTAAATAATGGCTTTTCATGTATAGTTACCAGCTTTCACGTAATTTATTTTGAGAAAGATAAGTTGTAGGAATAATTTCTAAATAATACATCCTATAAAAGCTTTCTGTTTTCTATGATATTACCCTGAGAAGTTCTTTATGTCGTCAACAAATCACTCTGTTGAGCAAATGAATCCAACAGAAGTTCGTGCAACCTTTGGTCTATCTTTAGTGTTTGCATTCCGAATGTTGGGGATGTTTATGGTATTGCCTGTAATGGCAATTTATGGACAGTCTTTACAGGGTGCAACGCCTGTTTTAATCGGTTTAGCTGTAGGTGCATACGGTTATACGCAAGCGCTTTTACAAATACCTTTAGGCATAGTTTCTGATCGAGTTGGTCGACTACCTATTATTTTAATTGGATTATTATTATTTTTGCTAGGCAGTATTGTTGCTGCCATGTCTGATAGTATTTGGGGAGTATTAATCGGTCGTATTTTGCAAGGAACAGGTGCTATTTCTGCCGTAGTTATGGCGCTGCTATCCGATTTGACACGTGAGCAACACCGTACTAAAGCAATGGCTTTTATTGGTATGAGTATTGGTGCCTCCTTTGCTATTGCAATGATAGCAGGCCCTATTTTAGCTGGTTATTTTGGGTTGCATGGACTGTTTTGGTTTATTGCATTGATGGCAGCAATAGGGTTTTTGTTAATGGCTTTTGTAGTACCAAGACCAAATAAACAAATATCTCGACGCGATGCAAGTGTGGCTAAGGCTGACTTTCTACCCACTTTAAAAGATTTAGATTTATTTCGATTGGATTTTTCTATCGCCGCTGTACATATAGTAATGATGGTAAATTTTATGGCATTACCCATAGTATTGATGAATGATTCTGGTTTGCCTAAAGAGCAACATTGGTGGGTATATTTGGTGGCTTTTGTCGGGTCAGCATTTGGTATGATCCCAATGATTATTTATGGTGAGAAAAAACGTAAGTTACACCAAGTATTAATCGCTTGCGTTGTGATTTTGTTGTTGTGTAGTTTATTCTTTTTATTACATCATCCTTCATTATGGGCGTTATTAGCAGGTATTCTAGTATTTTTTATAGCATTTAATACGATAGAAGCATTACTGCCTTCTATGGTGAGTAAGGTAGCTAAGGCTGGGGCAAGAGGAACTGCTATGGGAATTTTCTCAACAAGTCAGTTTCTGGGTGCGGGTATTGGTGCTTCACTTAGTGGGGTGTTGGTTAAGTTTGGTGGTTTGCCTGCAGTATTTATAGGAAGTAGTGTTATTTGTGTTATTTGGTTATTGGTTATTTTTAAAATGAAAGAACCCCCTTATGTAACCAGTATTCGATTATCATTAACCAGTGATCAACTAGCTAATCAACAATTAGTGCCTTATTTAATGCAACAGTCAGGTATTAGTGATGCATTAGTGGCTGCTGATGAGTTAGCTATTTATGTAAAAGTTGATAAGAAGATGATTAAGCCAGATCAGTTGGAGGCATTAATAGCCTCTGCACCCATATAGCTAACTTTCTAGTTTTTTATACTTTGTTGAATGGCTTAGTCGTACTATTTGTAATGTCTTCAGCCATCCGCCTCGTCTAAGAAACTATAAGAACAGCTATAATCTAGTCAGCCATTTTAGCAAGCTCTTCTTGTAAAGATTCTAGTTGTTCTAGGGCCATTAACCAATTTTCTTCTGTTGAAGTTTGTTGTGTTTTAAGGCTAGTTTGCTGATCTAAAAGTTTTCGTAATTGGTCTTTTTGAGCAGCTTCATAAAGGCTTGTATCTGCTAATTGCTCTTCAATAGTTGTTAGTTGATTGTGAATCTTTTCTAATTCCTTTTCTAATTTATCAGCTTCTTTTTTATAGGGTGCTAACTTTTGTCTTAGGTTAGCAGCTTGTTGACGTTGAGCTTTTTTATCTACTTTTTCTTCTGCTAAAGAAGTGGGTTGAACATTGGGTTGTTGTTTAGAACGATAATCTATTAACCAGCGAGTATAATCATCTAGATCCCCATCAAAGCTTTCTATTTTACCATTAGCGACCAGCAAAAACTCATCGGTAGTACTTTTTAATAAATGGCGATCATGGGATACCACTAAAACAGCACCTGAGAAATCTTGTAATGCCATGGTTAATGCATGGCGCATTTCTAAGTCAAGGTGATTGGTTGGTTCATCCAGTAATAGTAGGTTAGGTTTTTGCCATGCAATAAGCGCTAATGCTAAGCGAGCTTTCTCACCGCCAGAAAAATTAACCACTGCTTCATCACAGCGATCACCTTTAAAGTCAAAGCCCCCTAAGAAATTACGCAAAGTCTGTTCCCGTTCAGTAGGGGCTATTCTTTGTAGGTGTAATAAAGGACTGGCTTGATTATCTAAAGCATCCAACTGATGCTGAGCAAAATAACCAATGGCTAGATTTTCACCTTGTGTTTCATGCCCTTTGATTAGCGGTAATTCCCCTGCTAATGTTTTGATTAGAGTGGATTTACCCGCACCATTAGGGCCTAATAAACCAACTCTTGCACCAGGCATAATTTGTAATTTAACAGCAGAAAGTACAGTTTTATCAGTGTAACCTAGATAGGCTTCTCTTAAACCCAATAAGGGACTAGAAATTTTATCCGATTCGCGAAAGCTAAAATTAAAGGGTGAATCTACATGGGCAGGTGCTAAATCTTCTAGTTTTTCTAAGGCTTTGATACGACTCTGGGCTTGGCGTGCTTTAGTGGCCTTAGCTTTAAAACGAGTGATAAAACTTTCCATATGAGCGCGTTGCGCTTGTTGTTTTTCATAGGCTTGCTGTTGCTGAGATAAACGTTCAGCACGAGTCCGTTCAAAGGCTGAATAGCCACCCTTATAAAGGGTAAGTTTTTGTTGTTCTAAATGAACTATATGATCAACAACACTATCCAAAAAATCCCTATCATGGGAGATAAGGATTAATGTGCCTTGATAACTTTTTAGCCAATCTTCCAACCAGATAATAGCATCTAAGTCTAAGTGATTGGTGGGTTCATCTAATAGTAGTAAGTCAGAAGGGCACATAAGGGCTTGAGCAAGGTTAAGACGCATTTGCCAACCGCCCGAAAAGTGTTTAACAGGTTTTTCCATTTCTTCATTAGAAAATCCCAAGCCTGCTAATAAGCGGCGAGCTCTTGCATCCGCAGTATAACCATTGGCATTATCCCAATCGGTATGGAGGTGAGCTAACGCTTCACCATCATGCGCAACTTCTGCTTGAATAAGTTGTTTCTGAATAGATCTTAGATGAGTGTCGCCATCCAAAACATAATCAACAGCAACCCGTTCTAAATCTTCGATTTCTTGACGCATGTGAGCAATACGCCATTCTTTAGGAATATATAGTTCACCACCATCTAAGGTCAGTTGACCTTGTAATAGTGCAAATAGACTTGATTTACCTGCACCATTGGCACCAATAAAACCTATTTTTTGGCCTGGATGTAAGGTAAGGCTAGCATCATCCAATAATATTTGAGGGCCACGTTGTAATTTAATATTTTCTAATCTGATCATAATGGCGCGCAGTTTAGCATATTTTCTAGTAACTCAATATAGCAATAGTAAGAAAACTAGTGCTTATTATGCTAGG
>JBEBWU010000112.1:0-6402 GCA_040391985.1 Entomomonas sp.
CTGGGCGTTGATTTTTAGGATCCCAACGATGTTTACTATCACGAAAAGAATAAACACGCTCTTTAGCACGTGATTTTTCTTCATCACGACGCGCACCACCAAAAGCGGCATCAAAACCATATTTATCTAAAGCTTGTTTTAAGCCTTGGGTTTTCATGATATCAGTGTGTTTGGCACTACCATGGGTAAATGGATTAACATTTTGCGCAACACCATCAGGATTAATATGCACTAGTAGATCAAGGTTCATTTCCTGCGTCATTTGACTACGGAACTGATACATCTCCTGAAACTTCCAACGGGTATCTACGTGTAATACGGGGAAAGGCAATTTACCAGGAAAGAAAGCTTTACGCGCTAAGTGCAGCATTACTGCTGAATCTTTACCAATAGAATAGAGCATAACAGGGTTATCAAACTCTGCAGCTACTTCACGAATTATATGTATACTCTCAGCTTCTAATTGCTTTAAGTGAGTTAATTTATCAAGCATGATTTCTCACAACCTTATCTCTATAGATTGTTTACTTATTGAAAATAGTAAACACTCTATCATAGATTAAAGCTTTACTTTGAGAATAAAAACTTATTTACTTAGAACTTTTAGTTAGAACGGATTATCAATGTTAATAAATACATGTTCTACATCATGGAGTCGTGCAATGTGTTCGCCCAAAGCCTTTACTCCATAACGTTCTGTTGCATGATGACCTGCTGCAATAAAACTAATACCATTTTCTACAGCACTATGGAAAGTTTGTTCAGAGGCTTCGCCTGTTAAAAATAAATCAAGTCCCACAGCCGCTGCTTGGTCGATATAACTTTGTCCACCACCTGTACACCAACCGATTTTTTGTACAGGTTTACCACTATCGATTACCATTGGCCTGCGATTTAACACTTGTTCAACGCGCTCCGCAAACTCAGTTACTGATAAAGCCACTGGTAGATGTCCTTGTAAGCCAATTATTGTAGAATCATTAGGGTTTAATGTGGTATCAATAGTAATACCTAATAGATTAGCAAGTTGGGCATTATTGCCCAACATAGGATGTACATCGAGCGGCAAATGATACGCTAATAAACTCACATCATTATCTAATAACACTTTTATGCGATTACGTTTCATCCCCACGATCGTAGGTTCTTCACCACGCCAAAAGTAACCATGATGGACAATAACTGCATCAGCTTGATGTTCAATGGCAGCATCGATTAAGGCTTGACTTGCTGTTACACCCGTAATTATTTTATTTATTTCTGGTTTACCTTCCACTTGTAAACCGTTAGGGCAATAATCTTTAATTTGGTTACAACCTAGGTAATAATCAAGATATTGAACCAGCTGAGTCAGTGTAACAGCCATTTTACAATCCTCTATAATAATAATCAGGCACCTACATTATACAATATAAGCGTCTAATGTCTTATAAAACTGCTTGAGGATAAGAGCCTAATACCTTTAAGCCAACACTACCTTTACCCATTTCTTCTAAAACAGCTTTAATTAATGGGTCATGATGATGACCTGAGAAATCAATAAAGAATACATAGCTCCACTTGCTACTACGGGCAGGTCTAGTTTCAATACGAGTAAGGTCAATATTGTTTTTACGAAATGGCTCTAATAACTCGTGCAAGATACCTGGTTTATTATGGATAGAAACAATAATAGACGTTTTGTCATCACCTGTAGGTGGTACTTCTTGATTACCAATAATAAAGAAACGAGTCGAATTATCAGGACGATCTTCTATTTTCTCATTTAAAATAGTTAGATCATATAAACTAGCCGCCATATCACCAGCAATAGCAGCACTATTCCATTCGCTTTGTACTCGTTTAGCTGCTTCAGCATTACTAGAAACCGCTACCCGCTCAACATTAGGATAATGCGCATCTAACCATTTACGACACTGTGCTAATGATTGCGCATGGGAGTAAATACGCGTAATACGATCTTGCTTAGTATTTTTACCCACTAATAAATGGTGATGAATACGTAACTCCACCTCACCACAAATTACTAAATCATGCTCTAAAAAACTATCTAAAGTATGGTTTACTGCACCCTCTGTAGAGTTTTCTACAGGTACCACTCCAAAGTTTACTGCACCAGCAGCCACTTCTCTAAATACTTCATCAATAGCTGCCATTGGTTTACTCACCACAGCATTACCAAAATGTTTGATTGCTGCGGCTTGAGTAAAGGTACCTTCTGGTCCTAAATAGGCTACTCTTAATGGCTGCTCTAAAGCTAAACAAGTCGACATTATTTCACGGAATAAACGAGCCATCTCTTCATTACTAAGCGGTCCTTTATTACGTTCCATAATATGTTTAAGAACAAAAGCTTCACGCTCTGGACGATAAAATACAGGAGACTCACCCTCGGCAAGATTAGCTGTTTTAACTTTTGCTACTTCTTGTGCACAACGGGCACGATCAGAAATCAGATCAAGTATTTTCTCATCTAGACTATCAATCCGTACCCTTAAAGCCTGTAATTCTTGTTCCACCGTCATGACTAGCCATGCTCCTTCTCAAACACTTTCATGAAGTCCACTAATGCTTGCACTGCGTCTAAATCAACTGCGTTATAAATAGAAGCACGCATACCACCCACTGTACGGTGGCCTTTTAAATTCAACAGACCATTAGCATCTGCTTTTTCTAAAAACACTTTATCTAAACGTTCATCAATCAATCTAAAAGGAATATTCATCCAAGAACGGTTAGAAGGGTTAATAGGGTTATTGTAGAACTCTGTGCTATCAATATAACCATACAGCAAATCTTTCTTTTGCTCATTAATCTTTTTCATGGCATCCAAGCCACCTTGCTTTTTCAACCATTTAAAGATTAATCCTGCAAGATACCAAGAGAATGTGGGTGGCGTGTTATACATAGAATCATTATCAGCCGCTACTTTGTAATTAAGCATAGTAGGGCAATCACTACGAGCATTACCTAATAAATCTTCACGAATAATGACTACTACTAAACCACTAGGACCAATATTCTTTTGTGCACCTGCATAAATCAGACCGAACTTAGACACATCAATAGGTCGTGACAGAATATTAGATGATAAGTCAGTGACTAATGGCACATCACCTACTTCAGGAATCCAATCAAACTCAACACCATTAATAGTTTCATTTGCTGTGTAATGTACATAAGTAGCATCTTTAGAAAGCTGCCACTCATTTTGACCAGGAATAGCTCAGTCATTATATTCTTTACCACTTGCAGCCACATTTATTGCGGCAAAGCGAGAAGCCTCTTCAATGGCTTTCTTTGACCAAATACCTGTATCAATATAATCAGCTTTTTGATCATGGCGCATTAAATTAAGTGGAATTTGTGCAAACTGCTGGCTTGCTCCACCTTGTAAAAATAACACTTTATAATTATTAGGAATTAACAATAAATCCCGTAGATCTTGCTCAGCTTCTGCAGCTACTGCTGTGTAATCAGCACCACGATGACTCATTTCCATAATCGACAAGCCTTTACCATGCCAATCTAATAATTCAGTTTGGGCTTGTTGTAAAACCTCTAAAGGTAATGCCGCTGGTCCTGCACAGAAATTATAAACTCGCTTAGTCATGACTTTATACTCAATCGATTTATGATCTAATTAATTTACCACACTATTCATCACTGAATAGTGGGATTATCTTCATCATTAGTTGCATTATTTTCAAGATCAACTTCATCTAAATCTTCTTCCGTTTCAGATGGCTCTTGAACACGCTCTAAACCTACTAATGTTTCATCAGTGGAAAGCTTAATTAAGGTAACACCTTGGGTATTACGTCCCATTGGGCGTATCTCATCTACACGGGTACGTACTAAAGTACCTTGGTCAGAAATTAACATGATTTCTTCACCATCTTGTACTTGCACAGCACCAACGATTTTACCATTACGATCACTAGTAATCATGGAGATAACACCTTTACCACCACGACCACGTAAAGGATATTGATCAATCGCTGTGCGTTTACCATAACCACGCTCAGAAGCAGTTAAGATATAGGCATTATCTTCAGGGATAATCATAGCAATAACATGACTTCTGAATAACTCAATGCTGTTATCATCTTCATTATCTTCTTCGATAATTACTGCATTTTCGTCATCATCACTGTTATCATTTTCTCCTTCTTTAGGTAAACGAATACCACGTACCCCTTTGGCAGTACGTCCCATTTCACGCACTTTGGATTCTTCAAAGCGGATTACTTTGCCTTCATCCGTAAATAGCATTACTTCACTATTACCATCTGTAATGGCTGCTGAAATTAATACATCACCCTCTTTTAAACCAAGGGCAATTAAGCCGTTCTTACGCACTTTACTAAACTGTTCTAATGGGGTTTTCTTCACAGTACCATTGGCCGTTGCCATAAAGATAAAGCGACCTTCAGTAAACTCATCCACTGGCAACATGGTAGTAATTTTTTCACCTTCATCCAATGGGATGATATTCACCAATGGACGACCTCTTGCAGTACGAGAGGCTTCTGGAATCTCAAAGGTACGTAAGGAATAAACTTTACCCTTACTAGAGAACAGCAATAAAGTAGCATGACTATTAGCCACTAATAAATGCTCAATATAGTCTTCATCTTTTACGCCAGTAGCTGATTTACCTTTACCGCCACGACGTTGCGCTTGGTAAGAAGCTAATGGTTGTGATTTGGCATAACCACCATGGGAAATAGTAACTACACGCTCTTCTTCTGGAATAAGATCAGCTGTCGTTAAATCCATTTGTGAAGCGATAATTTCAGTACGACGCACATCACCAAATTCATCACGAATTTTTACTAACTCTTCGCGAATCACTTCCATTAAACGTTCAGGAATAGTTAAGATACGGATTAGCTCTCCAATCTGCTCTAGAATTTCTTTGTATTCACCGATTAATTTTTCATGTTCTAAACCTGTTAAACGATGTAAACGTAAATCTAAAATAGCTTGTGCTTGTACAGGTGATAAGAAATATTTACCCTCATGGATACCATATTGCTCTTCTAAATCATCTGGACGGCAACTCTCAGCGCCAGCACGTTCTACCATTGCTTGAATAGGACCTGCTTCCCACGCTGTAGCCAATAATTTTTCTTTAGCTTCAGCAGGGTTTGGTGATTTTTTAATCAATTCAATAATTGGGTCAATATTAGCTAGAGCAACAGCTAAACCTTCTACCACATGACCACGTTCACGTGCTTTACGTAACTCATAGATAGTACGACGAGTAACCACTTCACGGCGATGACGCACAAAGGCTTCTAACATCTCTTTAAGATTTAGAATTCTTGGCTGGCCATCCACTAAAGCAACTACGTTAATACCAAATACATTTTGTAACTGAGTTTGGGTATATAAGTTGTTAATGATTACCTCTGGCATTTCGCCACGACGTAATTCAATCACTATCCGCATACCATCTTTATCAGATTCATCGCGTAACTCACTGATACCTTCAATTTTTTTCTCTTTAACCAGCTCAGCAATTTTTTCAATTAAGCGAGCCTTGTTAACTTGATAAGGTAATTCAGTAACAACAATTTGTTCACGGTTATTTTCAAGAGGCTCAATATGTGTTTTAGCGCGAATATAAACTCTACCACGCCCAGTACGATAGCCTTCAATAATACCCGCACGACCATTGATAATCCCTGCTGTAGGGAAATCAGGACCAGGAATATATTCCATTAATTGATCGATGGTTAAATTTTCATCATCAATTAAAGCCAAACAACCATTGATTACCTCTGTTAGGTTATGTGGAGGAATATTGGTGGCCATACCCACAGCAATACCACTAGAACCATTCACCAATAAGGCTGGAATCTTAGTGGGTAATACCGCTGGAATCTTTAATGAGTCATCATAGTTAGGAACCCAATCAACCGTTTCTTTATCAAGATCAGCTAACATTTCATGGGTTAACTTCTGCATACGTATTTCGGTATAACGCATCGCAGCAGCTGAGTCACCATCTACGGAACCGAAGTTACCTTGCCCATCTACTAGCATATAACGCATTGAGAAAGGTTGAGCCATCCGTACAATGGTGTCATAAACGGCTGAGTCACCATGTGGGTGATACTTACCGATGACATCACCCACAATACGGGCAGATTTCATATAAGGTTTATTCCAGTCATTGCTATTTTCATTCATAGCAAATAACACACGTCTATGCACTGGTTTTAAACCATCACGCACATCGGGCAAAGCACGCCCAACAATAACGCTCATAGCATAGTCTAGATATGACTGTTTAAGTTCATCTTCAATTCTGACGGGGAGAATTTCTTTGGCGATTTCAGTGCCCATAAGAAGCCTGTTCCTTGTTTTGCGACAATCTACAGATTAAGCCGA
>JBEBWU010000113.1:0-6389 GCA_040391985.1 Entomomonas sp.
GTACCCATTCCCAAATGTATTTCCGTCAAAATTCATTGTGATTAATCCAATAGATATAAATCTGAAATACGTTAATTTAGTTATTAATTGTATGTTTCATGATATTTATTTGCCGTACTTGGAAGAAAAGTCTCTTTGCGGGTGGTGCAATAATTCTTACAAATTAATTTTTGAAAACCTGTCAGGTTTTTCAAATATGTATAATGTTTAATTATTTAATTAATATGATCAATTTTAAATGCTCTGCGTTTATTAATATAAAATACAACAATATCATATCTAACAACATTGTTCTATAAATTAAATTAGTTAAACATATAGTTTAACAAGTTCATCTCTTTCTGCAGAAATAGCAACTTTTTCTAAAACTTTCTTGAGAACTGGGCCAAATTGCATCATATTATCTGGTCTTGTCGCTTTCCAATAGAATTGTAATCTAGAAAAGATGGTAATATATAATTCATAAAACGTCTCTAATGTTACACCATATCTTAAAAAGAAGATGTTTACTTTGCGGTCCCGAAGTAGTTGTTGACATACTGATGTAATATTGATACCTGTAATTGCAAAAGAAAACCAACGAATTCCTTCATCTTCTCCAAATTGCATAATTTCTCGGACAAAAGCAGGATGTTTCTTTGCAAAATATAATAAGCTATCTAAACCAAGAGTACCAGTTGAACGAAAGTCCGTCGATGGGTTAAAACCTTGAAAACCTATGTGAAGAAAATCATAAATTATATAATAGAAAGTCATTAATAAAATAAAGTTAGGAGTAGTTATAATTTTAAAGAAAATACATTTGTGAAGTCACGGATATTCTTACTTACCAAGACGTTGCCAATGTTTGCCATTTTTATCAGGAATGGGAGTATTTTCTGTTAATATTGCCCATAATTCCATTAATTTTCTTTCGTGATCAGGTATTGTACGATCAAATACAATACTTGCTTGAGTATCAAGTAACTGTTCAAGTTTTTGCAAATGCAATTCTGATTCGTAAGAACTGCAAACAACACCAAAGATTGTATCAAAGTTAACTGTAGATGGGGAAATATTAGCAAGTTCTAAAGTCTCTGCTGTGTTATGAAGGGTCGCCTTTTTATCCTCAGGAGTTAAATTTGAAGGGACCAACATATCATTCTTTTGCATATTATTTACACGATTAAAGGAGTTAAAGAAGTCAGAGTGACGATTATTGTTATATTCTAAAAAATCAGAGTGAACAACACCAACTTTAGTAAGTATTGAAGCAATATCAGAGCTTTCAATCCAACTTGAGTAGTTTACTGATATATTATCCGTGATACTAGAGTCTGAGTTGACGGAGTGGAGTAATGGTTCAACTTCAGATTTAGTTTTCTTAGGAAGTAATGTTTGCACAAATAGTTTTTTTGGCTTGTTTTGAGCTACTGTAAAGATTTTGTTCTCAATTTGTTTAAAATGTGGGTTTTTAGTTATGTAATTCAGTATTTGATTTTGTCGTGCATACAATGATATTTTTTTCGTAGATATAGTTTCTAATGACTCACTTGCTTTACGACGACAACAAAATATAATAGTTATGGCCGTTAATCCGATTCCAAGTGTTATATAAATGATTGGCCCAATATTAGTCATTATATTGGTAGATCCAACCTTTAGATGACCTACAAAATATACATTAATAATCCAAAAATGCCCAAAGGTAGTTTAGATATAATTTATGTTGGTATAAAGGAGTATTTTTAATATTATGTGTATATCTATATTATATATATCAATATTAATCATTCATAAGAATAATCACTACTTATTTAATTACTCTTTATTTCAAATAGTTTAGTTATATGAACATAAGGGTTGCTTTGGTGTTTTTGTTCAAGAAACATCTCAATCTAAAACATCATTTTAGCTTGCAATTGATGAAATATCAATATAAATGTATAAATGTATAAATATATAATTTCTATATGTTTATTACGGAAGTATTAAAATAGTGTCAAATGAAAATAAAATAAAACAGAAATTTCAAGATCATATATGATAATGATATTTTTTTATTGCAATTCAATTCTCTGAGAGTGAAATACACGGTATTTTTGAATGGATAAAAAATAGCCACTTATTATCTAGACTTGTTATCTAGGAAGTTATTATCTCTTCAAGAAATAATGAAGTTGAGAGTACACAAGTCATTAAAACTAGCTTATAAGTTTTTTTGTTTGTTTATATATTGATATATGACAAAATTTAAGACTTTAATCATATATACGATGTAATATTAATGCTCAGCTCACTCGACACTATTCATTTCAATTTGTTTTCACATTCTTTGGAGTATATTATCTCTCTCGATATATTATATTATAAAAATATAAGATGATGTATTAAATGATATAATGATAGTAATAAAAGAACCACAGATTTATTTTGTAGCAGTGGATTAAATATATCAAAATACATCCAGTTTTTAGCAATATCTTTTAGAGGGCCTTTCTCTTTCATAGTAAAGTAGGCTTTATCCAACAATTCTACCGTTACATCAAACTCTTCAGTGAGTACAGATTCAGTGCCTGCTATACTTTGGAACATGATTTCTACAGGTGCACCCGATGCCAAACATTCAAGCTGTGTTTTAATATGAGAAAGTACACAAATTTGGGTAGGTACACCAAGTTCTTCGCGAACCTTATTAAAATGATTTAAAACAGCATTGATATTATCAACGGTATCAACCGCAGGGTTTAAACCAAACATACAATCACCCGTCCCCATACTTAGTCCTGTATAGAGTAACATGGTAATACTGTCGAGATTATCTGTTGGATGATTAGGCTGTAAACGTGTTGAAAGTGTACCTGGCAACCCTAATAGTGTTCTTGCTTTAGCTGAAGCACCTGTTTTTAGTTTGCGTGCTAAAAAGATCATTTCATGAACATCTAATAACTTAGTGAGTGCTGCTGCCATAACACCTGTTAAAGCTGTGCCATAACGGCGTACTTCATTGCTATTAGAACGCATTAATAAGTCTTTAAACTCACCTACCGTTAATGGTGCAATTTCTTCAAAAACTGCATGATCAATGGCATAGTTTACGCGCATTACTGAGTCAACCTTACCATTATTGTCTGTTAATGGATTATCAAAAATATGTTGTAAGGTTATATCAGATAATACTGCTCTTGCAGCTTCTCTGGTTGCCTCATCAGCTGCTGCTAAATTAGCAACACGATCCCCTGCTTTACTAATATCAGCATTTCCTAATACTTGCTTTAAGTCTTTAAATGAATAATGTAGACCTAATAATTCTGTTTGATAAGGATGTGCTAGGCTAGGCTTAGGTACAAAGATATCTGCTAGTGAAGGTAACTCTGTTGAATATGGGGCTGCTGAATTAGTACCAGACTGCTCAGCTAAACCTACTCCATTAGCGGCTAAAGCTGCCACTACTTTATTAACGACTTCATCAAATTGTTGGCTATTCATAATAACTAATCCATCTAAAGGTAGTAATTTATTTGATTCCATAAAAAGAAATAGGTATAACTTGCTGATGTTGCCTTCTTAAGTTAACAAAACTAGCATCTTTTAATAGAACCTCATCAATCACTATTAAATTCAATGCCAATTTCCCCCACTGAGTAGCATATGCACCTAAACTTTTACCAATATTACAATCAACTAGAATGACTATAGGTATATTCTTAGCTGGTTGTAATTCCCCTAATATTTCATAGAACATCTGACCTAATCTACGAATCATGTTTACTTTATCCGTACGATAACCTATAGAGTCAGCAATAAATATTTGTAAGCAACCTCCCATATGATTTTGGCAGATGAGTTTTAACGCTTCATATAACTCTGGTTTACTAATATCTCCTGAACAACGACTGACAATAGGTAAATGTTTTATTGGTAAAACATTTGGATCAGGTAAATATAAAGTCGCACCAGAAACTTCTGTACTGTGTAAAGCTAATCCATAAACAGTAGCTCTTCCTTCATTTTCAGGAATAATTGTTTTTAATGAACGAGAGAGTATAGGGGAAGCCATAATGGCTTTAGCTAGATCAATCCCTAAATCACCATAAAATGTAGTTGAAGGTAATCCTTTTCCTGCCATAGCTTGGTAAATTAACTCGCCAACACCACCTGAAAAAGTAATGGCAACAGGATTAGCCGTTAACTCATAACTAAAAGGAACTTGCTGTATAGGTAATAACTCTGCTGAATTAAAGAATGCTATATTGCCTTGTGCAATGTTCTCTAATGCCTGCACATAGAAAGCTAGGAAATTATTAACTTCGTCTAAGGTTAAAACATCATTAACCTGTTTATGGATATTTAGACGCTTAAATAAAGTAATCGCTTCTGGTGTTAAAGCACGAATTCGATAACTACCAGGTTCAAACTGTATATGTCTTGCACCAATAAAGTAACAACCTGTATGAATAACTTTGCCATTAAGGCCAATAGCGGGGTTAGTGGTTCCACCACCAATATCTAAATTTACAATAGGGGTAGTGCTACGGTAACGACTTAAGGCACCAAGACTCAAAATTAGGATCATCTGCTGTAGCAACAAGGATTTCTCCCATTCGTTCTTCAATTAACTTAGCTAAAAACTCTGCATTCTTTTGTCTTGCGGCTAGACCAGTAATAATGACACCACCAGCAAAAAAATCTTCAGCTTGATAGCCACATTGTTCAAACCATAAATCTAATAGTTGTGTTACTTTCTTTTCATCGATATGGTCATTAATAAAAGGGGTTAAAACAATTTCTGAACGAAAAATTATCTTAATATCACCTAACTCCATATTGCCAGTAATACTATTGGTAAGGATGTGAGAACGAGCAACTAAAGCACTGCTGGTAGTTGATCCAAAATCTAAGCCAAGCAGAAGTACAGAGGAGTTTTTAGACAGTGAATGGCTATTACTTGCTCTGCATGGAGAAGTAGCAAAAGTAGTTAGTGGTATACCTTTATCCAAGGTCATAATTCACTTCCTTTTACTTTTTGCTGGCTATTTAAAACAGCAAATTTTATTGTTTCTATAGGAAAGTTATTTATAGAAACTAAAATAATTTTAGGAAGACTAATAAATTTTTTTATTTGGCAATATCAAATATTGGCAAATAATTTTTTATTAAAAGAATTATTGCTCTAGGTCTAAAACAATCTATAAAATCTCTATCTAAAGTTTAATAGGTAATGTTGCTCTTTATTGTTTTTATTAAATAATTATTAAATTTACCCATAAAAAAAGCCCTAATATTTAGGGCTTTTTTGTATTTAACATATTATTGAAATGCTTTTGCTACTTCTTGCATTTGTAATTTTAAGCTCTCTAAACCACCACCAGATAAATACCAAAGATCTGACGTTAAATAGATAATATGTTTGTTTTTATAAGCATTGGTTTCTTGCATACTGCTATCTTCTACAGTATTTTTATCTAACTTACCCTCACCTATTGCTTCATTACGATCAATTACAAATAAAATATCAGGATTTAAATAAGCAACATCTTTATTAGTTAACATTAAACGTTCTGCATTATTACCTTTTCTAACACTTTCTAAACCTACCGCTTTAATACCTAACCAACCATGAATAAGTCCAGCATAATTACTTTGTTCAGTAGCAACTAACTTACCATTATAATGGACAACAATCAGTGCTTTATTGGCAGATTGTTTTGCTTGTTGTTGAATGGTTGCTGCTTGTTTATCTAACTCTTGCAAAGCAGCATCAACTTGAGATTGCTTATTAAATGTTTTTGCTAAAAATAACATATTATTTTTAACTGAGCTTTCATAATCTTTAGGATTAGTAGTTAAACTAACAGTAGGTGCAATAGTTGCTAACTCTTTACTTTGAGCTTGTTGTCTACCTGAAATAATAATTAAATCTGGCTTAACTTCTTTTATTTTTTCAATATTAGGTGTTTTTAAGCCACCTACATCTGCATACTGATCCGCTTTATATTTATCTAAATAACTAGGTAAACTTTGTTTAGGTAATGCTTTAATAGACACACCTAACTTATCTAAACTATCAACAATGCCCAAATCAAAAGATATAACATTTTTAGGGTTAACTGGAATTGTCTTTTTTTCTGTTTCATTAGCTGTTGCTAAACCACAAGTTAGTAATAATGAACTAACCACTCCTATTTTAACAAAATTATGCATAAAAAACCCTCGCCTAAAAAATAATGATTATCATTTAATAAGTTAAAGAAAGCAATTTAATTTTTATAGAAGGATTGGCATATTGAAGTTTAGTGATAAAAAGGTAGGTATTTAAAAAAGGAATTAATATAAAAACCCTATAAATTCTAGGTGCTTATACTATATTACAGGAAATTTTTCTATTACCCTTTTTTCTTTTTGTGATT
>JBEBWU010000114.1:0-6361 GCA_040391985.1 Entomomonas sp.
GTAAAGACGACAACGCCAATGACCAAAATTGGGGAAGGTGATAATACAGGTTTTACCCACCCGTAGCATTTCTTGCAATAACTTATCAGGGTAGTTAAGCACTTGAATCGCTTGGGTCATAATAACAACATCAAAGCTTTGAGTGGCAAAGTTGGCAAGCCCTTCATCAAGGTTTTGTTGAATAACATTAACCCCTTTTTGTAGGCATTGGTTGATATTGGTAGGGTCAATTTCTAAACCATAACCACTTACTGCCTTATATTTTGTTAAATAGGATAGTAGCTCACCATCACCACAGCCTAAGTCTAGTATTCTACTATTGTTAGGAATCCATTCTTGGATAATTTCTAAATCAGCACGCATTATAATTCACCTTAAAGAACAATACGTTGCATATAGGTTGTAAAAGCTTCTTGATACCTTTGAATGGGCATTAAGAAAGCATCATGACCTTGTGGTGCATCGATATCTAAATAGCTTACATTTTTTCCTGCTGCAACCAGTGCATCAACTATTTCTTTTGAGCGAGCAGGGGAGAATCGCCAATCAGTAGTAAATGATATTAAAAAGAAATTAGCGTTTACATGAGCAAAAGTAGCAGCAAGATCACCATTATGTTTGGCGGCAGGATCAAAGTAATCCAGTGCTTTAGTCATCAGTAAGTAGGTGTTAGCATCAAAACGGCCTGAAAACTCTTCACCTTGATAACGAAGATAGCTTTCTACTTGGAATTCTACATTATGAAAATCATAGTTTAGTTTTTCATGTTTTAAGTCACGACCAAATTTCTGTCCCATTGCATCATCAGATAGGTAGGTAATATGCCCAACCATACGCGCTAACATTAAGCCACGTTTGGGAATAACACCTTGTTCTTGGAAGTTACCATCTAAAAAGTCAGGATCAGATAGGATAGCTTGTCTGGCTACTTCATTAAAGGCAATATTTTGCGCTGAAAGTTTTGGTGCAGCAGCGATAGCTACACAATGACGAAGCTGATCTGGGTAGCTAATAGCCCATTGCATGGCTTGCATACCACCTAGGCTTCCACCTACAACTGCTGCCCATTGTGCGATGCCTAATTTATCTGCTAATCTGGCTTGGCTATTAACCCAGTCTTCTACAGTAACAATAGGGAACGTTGAACCATAGGGTTTATTGGTTTCTGGATTAATACTGGTGGGGCCAGTAGAACCATTGCAACCACCTAGATTATTAATACTAACCACAAAGAATTTATTGGTATCAATAGGCTTATCAGGGCCTATATAGTTGTCCCACCAGCCTGGTTTTTTTTCATCTTCTGTATGATAACCTGCTGCATGGTGATGGCCTGAAAGGGCATGGCAAATTAAGACGGCATTACTACGTTGCTCATTTAATGTGCCATAGGTTTCATAAATAATTTCATAGCCAGCTGCTAATTCTTTGCCACAAGCTAATTTTAGAGGTTTATCAAATGACATAATCTGTGGTGTGACTAGCCCTACAGAGTCCTTAGCAAAGTTAGTTGTCATTGATAATTCCTTATTAAGTAAAAAATAACCCAATCTTAATTGTTAAGCAATCAGCTGTGCAATAAAGTTACTGATAAAAAACAGTAATATAAGTGCAACCATTGGTGTGATGTCGATAATTCCAATGGGAGGAATGATACGACGTAATGGAGCCAATATAAAGTTACTAATTTGCTTAATTAATATAGCTGCTGGTGCTCTACTATCTGGTGCAATCCATGACAAGATGGCATTACCAATAAAAATTAAAAACAGTAAATATACAAAAGTATCTAGTAGAGCGATAAATGAAACAATAAGTATATTTACAAAGGCTAGAATAATATTTTGGCCTTGTAGTAAAAGTAGTATAACAATGATAATTAGTTGCACTAGATAAGCCAAAATAATAGAGGCAAAATCTTGTCTGCCAATACTAGGAATTATTTTTCTCATTGGCTTTAGTAAAGGGTGAGTCACTTTTACTATAAATTGGCTGATAGGGTTATAAAAATCAGCACGCGCCATTTGTAGTAGAAAACGTAATAGAATGATGGAAATATAAATCTTTCCCAGCAAAGCAATAATCATTAATAAAATATTTGAACCGGTCACTTGAACCTACCTAGTATTTCAGTATGTGCTTTAAGCAAAGCATTAATTTTAAGGGAAAATAGCGAGTAATGAAACTAGCCTATTGTTAAACTTTATAATTCCTTTCACCAAAAATAGCTGTGCCTATTCGTAACCATGTAGCACCTTCAGCAATAGCCGCTTCTAGGTCATGACTCATGCCCATAGAAAGTGTGTCTAGAGATAAATTAAGTTTTTGATTAGTATCATCTTTTAATTTTCGTAGTGTGGCAAAAGCCAGATGCTGTGCTTGTTTATCTTCGGTGGGTTCAGGAATAGCCATCAGCCCCCTAAGTTGCAACCTTGGCATTTTATTAATTGCTTCTACTAGGGTTATAAGTTCGGTTGGATTACAGCCAGATTTACTTTGTTCACCACTAATATTAACTTGGATGCATATTTGTAATGGTGGAAGTGCTAGAGGACGTTGATTATTTAATCGTTCAGCAATTTTAAGGCGATCAACAGAGTGGACCCACTGAAAATTATCAGCAATATCTTTAGTCTTATTGGATTGAATTGGTCCAATAAAATGCCAGATTAATGGTAAACTATTTAACTCTGACTGTTTTTGTAAGGCTTCTTGCAAGTAATTTTCACCAAAGTTGGTAATACCACATTGAAAAGCTTCTTGAATAGCCATAGAAGGTTTGGTTTTACTAACAGCAAGTAAATGTATTTGCTTTGGATCACGTTTGGCAATATTAGCTATTTGAATGATGCGTTGCTGAATAAAATCAATGTTTTTACTTATTTCTGACATTTATAACCTGTAAGTCGATGCGTAATATAGTCAAGGTATGATATATTTATAAACAATTTTAACATGCTTTCATGGATTATTTGATTTTATTTGGAGGTTTAAAGCATTTATGGAAATCACTGAATTATTAGCGTTTAGCGCAGAGCACAAAGCATCGGACTTACATTTATCTGCGGGATTGCCACCAATGATCCGTGTGGATGGGGATGTACGTCGTATAAACCTCCCTCCTTTAGATCATAAGCAAGTGCATAGTCTTGTTTATGATATTATGAATGACAGACAACGTAAGGAATATGAAGAAAACTTGGAAACAGACTTTTCTGTTGAGGTTCCAGGTTTGGCTCGTTTCCGGGTGAATGCTTTTAATCAAAACCGTGGGGCAGCGGCAGTATTTCGTACCATTCCTTCTAAAGTGTTAACAATGACAGAGTTAGGGATGGGTGATGTATTTGAGAAGATTTGTAATAATGAACGTGGTTTAGTACTAGTAACAGGACCTACTGGTTCTGGTAAATCAACAACACTAGCCGCCATGGTCGATTATGTTAATGCAACACGTTATGAACATATTTTAACCATTGAAGACCCTATTGAATTCGTTCATGAATCTAAAAAATGTCTTGTTAACCAACGTGAGGTTCATAGGGATACCTTAGGATTTAATGAGGCATTACGTAGTGCACTGCGTGAAGACCCTGATATTATCCTCGTAGGTGAAATGCGTGACTTGGAAACTATTCGTTTGGCATTAACCGCAGCAGAAACAGGTCACTTGGTATTTGGTACTCTACATACTAGTTCAGCAGCAAAAACTATTGACCGTATTATTGACGTATTCCCAGCCGCAGAAAAATCAATGATTCGTTCGATGCTTTCTGAATCATTGCAGGCAGTAATTTCACAGAAGTTAATTAAAAAGATTGGTGGTGGTCGTGTTGCTGCCCATGAAATTATGATTGGTACACCTGCTATTAGAAACTTGATTCGTGAAGATAAGGTTGCACAGATGAATTCTTCAATTCAAACGGGTGCTCAAGTAGGTATGAAAACGATGGATTCTAGTTTAAGACTATTGGTAGAAAAAGGCTTTATCGAAAGGGTTTACTTGAAGAAAGCTGATTAATAATTTTTATAATATGTTTGTTTTGAAAGTTTTTATGTATTTATTTTTGTGTAGGTAGTGTGATGGAGTTTGAGAAATTATTACAGTTCATGGTGGATAAAAAAGCCTCTGACTTATTTTTAACAGTGGGTGTTCCACCTTGTATTAAAGTTGATGGTAAGTTAGCTCCATTACCTGTGGATAAACTAAATGGCGACAGGATGAAAGAGTTGGCTAGGTTATTAATGACCGAACGTCAACAAAAAGAGTTCGCTTCTACACAGGAGTGTAACTTTGCAGTTAGTTATCCTGGAATTGGGCGTTTTAGGGTGAGTGCTTATATTCAGCGTAATCAAGTGGGGATGGTATTACGTCGGATTGTTACAGAGATTCCTAGTCTGGAACAGTTAGCATTACCCAGAATTATTAAAGACTTAGCCATGGTAAAACGTGGCTTAGTATTGTTCGTAGGGGCAACGGGTGCTGGTAAATCTACTTCATTAGCAGCAATGGTAGATTATCGTAATACTCATTCAACAGGTCATATTATTTCAATTGAAGACCCCATTGAATATTTGTTTAATCATAAGAACTGTATTGTAACTCAACGGGAAGTTGGGCTTGATACAGAGTCGTTTGAAATTGCTCTTAAAAATACTCTACGTCAGGCACCTGATGTGATCATGATTGGTGAGGTGCGTACTCGTCAAACCATGGAATATGCATTGGCTTTTGCTGAAACGGGGCATTTATGTTTGGCAACTTTGCATGCTAATAATGCAAACCAAGCGTTAGATCGTATTATTAGCTTTTTCCCAACAGAACGTCATTCGCAAGTATGGTTAGACTTATCATTAAATATGCGTGCTATTGTAGCGCAGCAATTAATTCCTAATAAGAGTGGTGTGGGACGTCAAGCTGCTGTTGAAGTATTATTAGGTACGCCGCTTGTTTCTGATATGATTCGTACAGGTCAGGTAACTGAGCTAAAAGGTATTATGTCGCGTTCTGTTGAGTTAGGAATGCAAACTTTTGACCAAGCTTTATTTGATCTATTTGAGAGAGGTTTAATCTCTTATGAGTCAGCTCTAGCTTGTGCGGACTCTGTGAATGACCTACGTCTAATGATTAAATTAAACTCTGAGAAGAGTGTTAAAGCTTCTTCAAGTGAATTATCAGGTGTCAAACTAAAAGACTATGATGATGAAGAGGATGATATTTAATTACTAATAAAAAATAGCCCATATTTGGGCTATTTTTTATTAAGTTAAGATATTTACTCGATCATATTACGAATGGTTGATGTACAACGCTCGTTGTTATTACCAGTATAAATAACAGAACCTTTTTCATCCCAAATGCTGCAATTTATATTTTCATTATTTCTTTTTAAATAGGCCGCCTTCTGATTATTTTTGTGCCATAAAGTAATTTCAGTAGGTGTGTTATTTTTGTACATAAATTCACTTTGTTTATTCTGGTTTGGGTAGTAGGTAACATGAGGACCATGTAATTTATCATTTTGATAGGTTTCAATGGCATGTTTATTACCAGATTTATCCCAATAGGTACTAATACCTTCTCTTTTACCTTTTTTATAATGTTTTTCAGCAACTTTTTTGCCTTCTTCCCAATATGAGACGGTTTCAAAATTACCTTCGATAAAGTAAATTTCTAAAGTTTTTTTGCCATATTCATTCCAGTAAACAGCATAACCATTTTCTTTGCCATTAATATAATATTGTTCTAGTTCTTTTTGACCATTACTATGCCAACTGGTTAGTAAACCATCTTTGTGACCATCCTTATAATGAGCCTCCATGTTTTTCTGGCCATTTTCATACCAAAGCGTTAAGTCACCTTGAATACTTTTAGGTAGGCCTTCTACTAAATCAGTAGGCCTATTAAATGTAAAGGGATTAGACTGTTTCTGATTAGAATTTTGGTAAAAATCTTGTACAGTAATCCCCATGTTATTAATAGTTATAATTTTTCTATAATAGCCATCTTGAGTAGGTGCTATTACAGGCCGCCAATCTTTATCAAAAAAATACATAGTACGTTGTGATGAAGATAATAGCGAATTATCACTAATTGTAAGATCTTTTGAATATCCTATAACTGCCATACTGCATAGAATAATAGTAGTAAAAACTGCCCAGTTTTTCATTCTAATACTCCCTTTATGTATTTTGACGATGTATTCCTTTCGTCATTTTTTTAAAAAGATTCTAGTTGTGTATAAACTCCTCTAGCCTCTATGCCGAATTCTGCAGGCATTCCACAAGTTTTTTCTTGCTCTATAACAAGTTTTGGTGGTTTAAAGAAAAAATAAAGATTACAGTTTTTGTGAGGGCTAGAGTA
>JBEBWU010000115.1:0-6355 GCA_040391985.1 Entomomonas sp.
ATTTAACCAGTTGTATATTTTGGATATTTGTGTCCATTGTCATTCTCACATAAGGATTTAAGGAAAACCGACAACAGCAAGAATTTCTATAGAGGGGTATAACGGGTATTGCTTATTGGATTAAGCAAAGGGAAGTTTCTTATAGAGTTAGGCCACTGTCGGCATTAAGAAAAGTTATTAGTCACGGGCATTTCGCCACCTCAATCAATAAAAATGTTTATAAAAAAGTTGGCGCATTATTGTGAGTTGCTAGGTGGTTGTCAATTAGTAGTTTTTAAAAAGAATAAAAATTCAGTTTATTTTAAGGTTGCTGGTTGGGTGAGTATTAGATGAGTTTTAGGAAGGGGTAGCATAATTTATTTAGGTTTTTTAAAAAATTAAATGTGATATTTAATACACAAACTAATCAAGTGTAGTTAAAAGTGATTGATAAAAAATAATCTTATTAGTTTTTAAGGATGAAGTATGTATAAGTTCTTTTTTATATTGTCGCTATTCTTCTGTAGCCAAGTAATGGCGAATCAATCTTGTAATAAGCTTACTTTAAAAGAATATCAAGCTAATCCACAAGCTACCTTTAAATATCAATTAGCTAATGATCTTGCCTTAAAAACTATAGTACCTAAACAGATGTTTTTAGTGGGTGGTACTACTGTTTATTTTGATGATGATCGTAGCCGTTATATGACTTATGAACTTATTCATGAGCCTTTTGAAAATAAAGCTCCTAAGCAAGTTTTACTGGAAGCATTAGGTGTTCAACCAGCAAGTATTGATATAAATATTTTAAAAACGATGTTTCATATTAGCCACTGTAACCAAATTACCGAGATAAAAACCAACAGTGTTAATTATCAAGTTTTTATGGTTAAAACTGAACGACATATCAATGTGTATCTTGTAGCAAATGATAGTAAACGAGATTCCGTACATTTTTTACAGTTTAGAGGGTTTAGTGCTGATGAGGTAGGACAGCAATTAGTCACAGTCTACAAAGGAGAGTAGAAAATGGCTTATGTAGGAGCTGTCACCGAAGAGCATGTTAAAGAAATATTAGTAGCATGGTATGGTGATTATAATGTTAAGAATATTGGTGTTAATGAAAAGGTGTTGATTATTGTTGCGGATGCTTTATATCAAGCTCAAGGATGTTCTTCTTCTATGAAATGGGTACCAATGGGAACGAATCCTATCGGTGCTGCACGTATTGTTACTACTGCTGCTGTAAATTATGGTAAGACTATTGTGCAAAATGCTGTTGGTATGCAAACCTATTCAATGCCTTGTGTTAAATTCACAGCAAGGGAGTATAAGCAGGAGATCATGGAAGCTGGGGTAGGTGCTTATTAATATACTTGCAAGGTTATTTAGATGTTAAAAGCATAGGTTGTATTATCATGTGTGTCTTTTGCTTATGAGTTTTTATCAGGTCAGCAAGCAAAATAATAGTAGACTCAGATTTTAAAAGGTGGATAATATTAAAGTCGCTCTAGTTCTTCTAATGCATCACTTGCAGGTTTGTAATGGTTAGCTTTTTTAAGCCATTCTTTAGCTTTTGTGTAATCTTTTGCAACGCCTAATCCATCTTTATACATAATTCCAATATTGTAGATAGCTTCATGGTTATTTTTATCAGCACCTTTCAGAAACCACTGCATGGCTTGTTGATAATCTTGATTAACCCCTTTTCCCTGCTTATACAAAAGGCCAATAGCATTCATAGAATTACTCTCGTCTTTATCAGCGGCTTTTAAATACCACTGCATAGCTTGTTGATAATTCTGTTTAGCTCATAATCCCTCCACGTACATATCACCAATAGTGTTCATAGCATAGATATTACCTTTATCAGCGGCTTTTAAATACCATTGCATGGCTTGTTGATAATCTTGTTGTAGTCTTATTCGTCCATAATAATAGGAATAGCCAAGTAAAATCATGGCAGTATCATTACCTTCTTCTGCACCTTTAAAAAGTACTTTTTGGGCCTTATCATAATCCCCGCTTACATCATATCCCTTATATTTACCAGCTATTTGAGCTGATGATAAATTATCTGTTTTATAAAATAGAATAAGGCTGTGAAAATATATTAGTAAAAACAACGATATAATTAAAACTAAAAAAGAAACTATTAGTTTCTTAGCTGAAATTTTCATAGAACCCCTTATTTTTTAGTCTTTACCATTAGTAAGCAATTATTGAATAGTTATATGGAAAAATTATGTGTTTTATATGGAGAATATATTTTTATAGATAATAATTATGCTTTGAAACCATAATACTTTTTTAGCATAGATTAATTAATGGTAGTTTAGTGGTAATTATGGTTTACTAAGCCGTTAATGAGTAGTAGGTTTTTGGAGAATAGATTATTTATGGCAAAAGATAAAATTATTGGTTTAGTACTATTAAGTTTTGTGTCGTTAACTAGTGTTGCAGAGGTAGTGCCAACTTTGCAAATTACTTTAGAAGACACCAAAAAAAGTGATTTAAACCTTCGTACTACCCATTTTTATGGTTTACAAAATAGATATAATTTTAATCTTTTTGCAACAGGGAAGGATGTTGCTTGGGATTTTTCTAAGATGGATTTATATTCACCAAAGCTTATAAAAATCTCAACTGAATCAGTAGATTGTAAAGATACCCCTTATAAAGAATATTTTCCGCAAGCAAAAGATTGTTTAGTTTCTACTAATGACTCTAGTGGCGATATAGCTAAAATTTATTATTATAAAACACCAGGTGTTCTATTAGGGCAGGTAACGGTTGCTGGTAAAAAGAATGAAAGTATTAGTAACTGTGATGTTGTAGAGGATACGCAATATCCTATTGTTTATGGTAAAAAATACAATATTGTTTTAAATTGTAATGATGGTTCTGGAGAGAAAGCCAAAACTCAGGTAGTTGGTGAAGTAGTGGGTGAGGGAACGCTGATTTTACCTAATGGCAAGAAGATAGATAATGTATTAAGAGTTAAATCACAACTCTCTTTTGGTAATAGAAGAGGTGAGATTAAGTATACCTATTATACGAAGGATGCAGGGATAGTATTACAGTCAATAGGTGATTCTTATATCGTAATAAATAATTATAGTGAATAATAAGTAAAAAACAGGTTGTATCTGGAGAGGTAGATACAACCTTAGCGTGGAGTATTTAGAAACTTACTTTAATACCTGCTGTAAAGTTTCTACCTGGTTGCAGTACATCATCTTTAATAAATGAGTTGTGGTTACGGTATTTGCTGTTGAGTAGGTTGCTGCCTTTTAAGTACACTTGGTAATCAGTTTGCGCTAGTTTGCCGTGATAAGTAAGACTGGCATCCACTAGATTATAGCCACTGGTTTTGGTTTCATAGTGGGCGGTTTTATTTTGTTTAAAGTTGTGGGAGTAGCCAATAGCACCATCTAGGTTATCAGTAATATTAGTGTCTAGTCTTACACCTAAGCGAGCAGGGGACATGCGAGGAATATCACCACCACCATTTTTTAGTTTACCTCGTACATAGTCGCCAAAAAATGTAGTAGCCACACGATCAGTTAATTGGAAGCGAATATCACCTTCTAGCCCTGTTAATACTGCATCTTTTTGGGTATAGGCAATTTCTCGATAGCCACCACCTATGTTATTACCTGTATCTGCTGCATAGATAAAGTCTTTAATTTGGTTGCGATAAACACTGACTGTAAATTGGGTATCGCCTGCATATTTACGCAGGGTTAGGTCGATATTGTGGGAGGTTTCTACATCGAGCTTGGAGTTACCTAGTTCTACAGTACGGCTAGCCGCGTGCGGGCCATAGGCATAAAGTTCTTCAACAGTGGGTAGACGTTGTGAACGAGAGAGGGATAAGCCTAGTGAGTAGTTGTCTATAAAGTTCCAAACAGTACCTGCTGAAAAGGAGGTGCCATGATGGTTTTTATTGGGTTGTTGGTTGTTGGTGGCGATGTCTTGCCATTCATGGCGTACGCCTAGCTCATAGCGCCAATCGTTGATGGTGTATTCTTCCAATAAGAAAACAGCATGGTTTTTAGTGGTAGTGGAGGGAATATAGGCCTCTTCACCTTTAACGCTAAAGTTGCGATGATAGGTTTGCCCACCAATTACGCCACGCCAGCCCCAGAGTGGTTGGTGGGTAAGTTCGACGCGCATATCGTTGGTATTGCCTTTAAAGCGTGTGGCTACTTCGCCACCTTCTTTTTCATCATGTTGATAGTCGGTGTGCGCGCCACTAAATTTGATATTTTCAAAACCAGCAAAGGGGTCTTGGTATTCACCCCGTAAATCCCAACGACGTTGTACCATTTCAATATAGGGAACACCCTCTTCATCGTGGTCATGACTATGACCACCGCCGCCACCGTGACTACCACAATGCCATTGAGTACCGTGAGTATGACAATGGGCATGTTCATGGGCAAGTAGGCCATAGCGGCTGTATTGACGGCTAAAGGAGGTGCCTATATAGCCTTGGTCAGTAATCCAACTAATACCTAAACTACCATTATTGCTATCATTGTAAGAGCCTTTCTGTTTGTGTTCATGGCCTGGAATACGGTATTCATCTTGGTTACGTTTTAATCCTTCAGCACGAATAGCTACATTACCTGTTCCAGCAGTAACACCTATTAGCCCAGTGCTTTCATTAGATACATGATCCATACGGTATTCTGCGTCGCCTTCATAACCTTTAGCAGGTACATAGGTGGGGATTTTGCTATCGACTATATTTACTACGCCACCAATGGCACCACCCCCATAGAGTAGGGTAGCTGGGCCTTTGAGTACTTCAATCTTTTTAGCAAACATAGGTTCGATGGCTACATTATGGTCTGCGCTGATGGTGGAGGCATCCATTACATCCATGCCATTGTTAAGCACTTTTACCCTAGCACCATCTAGCCCTCTAATAACTGGGCGACTAGCGCCAGCACCAAAACTACTAGAGCGTACACCTGATAAGTTGTTGAGTGTTTCACCTAGGGTAGCTTGTTTATTTAGGGTGAGTTTATCGCCTTCAAGTATTTCTGAAGGGGTGGTCATTTGTTGTTGGTTTTTAGCCAGTGGATCGGCTGAAATGGTGATAGCAGGTAAGGCGATATCTGTTAGTTGTTTATCATCTTCTGCCAAGGTGAAATCAGCCATTATTAAACCAAAGAATGTGAGTGACAGTTTTGAGTAGTTGTATTTCATAATTAAGCTTATTTTGTAATGTTATAATATAACAATTTAAAAATGGAACGTTATAATATTACATTTTGAAATATTTGCAAGATGGCTTTGATAAATTTATTTATATGCTAGATAGATTAATTTAGTTGTGTTTATTCAAAGTAGATCAGTTATAGAAAGAAGAGCTGTGTCATACTCTTTTGACCAATAGCATAACCAGTTTTGAAGTTCATCAAAGTTATATTTTTTTGCTGCAATGCCAACAATTATTTCTAATATTTCATCTTCTGGGGCATTTAACTCATAACCGTTTAGTAATAGAAAAATATACCCTGCCATAAATGCAGTTCTTTTATTGGCATTGGCAAAGGGGTGGTTGAGTATCAAACTTTCAATTAGTGATGCAGCAAGTTTAAACATATCTTCTGTATCATTGTAGTAACTAAATTGTGCTGATCTATTTTGAGATGAAGCTAATTCGTTTTCTTTTAAAACGATAGTTGGTTCTGATGGTGTTTGAGCCTCTATAAGAAAGCTATTTATTGTCATTAGTTCTTCAATAGATAGGTATCTAATATTATCAGGTATAGCTTCAAAACTATTGAAATTACTCATCAGTTAAACCTTTGATAATTTTTCTAATGTGGTTTGGTATTTGGTAAATCCATGATTGATTGCTTTTAAAATTTGCTCTTTGTGTTTTTCAGTTTGGGTAGGCTTGGGTATCGCTATTATTAAAGGATCTCTAATAGGGATTAATAGGTGGCCATCTTTTTTTAATAGATGATTCATGAATATATCTCGATGATTGTGAAGTCGTTTTATTAAATTATTCAGTGTTAATTGATTATATAGTTTATTTAACATATTCAATAGTCAGAAATTTTATGATGGTAGATATTTATTGTGTAAGATGATGATTTACAGTGATTGTCTTACTTTTTTTAGGCTTAAAGTCTTTTAAAAAGCTTGTGATTAGGGAAAATAGATAAGTATTTTAATAATCTAAAAAAAGCATATACTATACCCTAGTATATCTTTTAAAGGGTGTTTTATGGCACATACTCTTCGTGATAAGAAAAAATTGTTAACACGTATTCGACGTATTAAAGGTCAGGCGCAGGCATTAGAAAATGCGTTGGAGCAGCAGCAAGAATGCATTAATATTTTGCAGCAG
>JBEBWU010000116.1:0-6355 GCA_040391985.1 Entomomonas sp.
ATAGATATTGCTGCTAGTGAGGGGACTGCTGTGATGGCTGCTTCGACAGGTACAGTGGTGTATGCAGGTAATAATTTACATGGTTATGGTAATTTATTAATTATTAAACATAATGATAGTTTTGTAAGTGCTTATGGGCATAATCGTAGCCTATTAGTAAAGGAAGGCCAGAAAGTAACAGCAGGCCAAAAAATTGCTGAAATGGGATCAACGGGAGCTGACCGAGTCAAATTACATTTTGAGATTAGGTTAAATGGTAAACCTGTAGACCCTCTTAAATACTTACCTAAAAAGTGAAAATAACCAATGAAAAGAGTACACGATTTAGAAGTTCAAGCATTTAGTCGACAATCTAACAGTCAACGCTATAACTATTTTGTTGAGAAAGTATTTGAATGGCAGGAAGCTTGGGGATTAGGGGATGATGAAGGCTGGGTTATTGCTGAAATGGACGATGTTATTGTCTTTCCTTTATGGCCAGCAGAACCTTTCGCTAAAAAATGCCAAGTAGATAATTGGCAAAATACAGAAATTAAAAAAATTGCTTTTGATGAGTTAATAACAGAAATATTACCTAGCTTAGCGAGCGATGATGTACAGATAGCTGTTTTTATGGTACCTGAAAATGACCAATGTGGTATATTGCCAGCACAAGAGTTATTAAAGGATTTTTTAACGCTTAATGAACAAAAAGACTCAAAATAAGCTACTTACAGCTGAAAAATTAGTAGGTTTTTGTAAGATAGTTTTGAAAATAATAGTGAAAATGGTTTTTTTTGCTATAGGCAGTTTTAGCGTTATTATTGGTGGTTGGTGTGTAGGTCTTATTGCTACATGTTTGGCAGCATTGGTTTCTTATCCAGTAGATGAAATTCTAACCTTTCATGGTACTTTTCTAGTAATGATGGCTTTTCCTATTAGTTTTATTTTTTGTCGTATCTGTTTCTTTTCATGGAAGTTAGTTTTGGTTCCTTCTAGTAACCCTTTTAAGGCTGGTAATACCGTTGTTAGAATTGTTATGGAAATAGCTTTGGGGATAGGCGCTATGATTGCATTTCCAAGTTTATGTGCAATATTAGCTATTTTATATGATTGTAAACGCGAAGATGGTATTGGGCTGGCCATAGCAATAGTTTTTTTTATCTTCGGTGGATGGATAATGTTAGCCATACATAGAGAAATTAAACGATTTAATAAAGAGATAGAAGTTGAAGCAAAACTGGTAAGCAAATAAGTTCTGCTAGGAAAGTATAGAAAATTATATTGGTTATTATTTTGTTTTTTATTAAATCCTTATATGATGCTTCAATGTAATGATAATAAGGATAATCTGTGCTCAATAAACCCTACTATTTACGATTAGCCCTACCTTCTCCTTTACGGCGACTATTTGATTATTTGCCACCTAAGGGGGTGGATTTGAGTTCTTTGCAAGTGGGTATTAGGGTAAAAGTACCTTTTGCCAATCGTACCTTAATTGGTGTATTAATTGAGGTGGTTGAAGAAACCACTGTGCCAGTCGAAAAGCTAAAGAATGCTATTGAGCTAATAGATGAAGTTGCTATTGTTCCCCCTTTATTATTAAAGCTTTGCCAATGGACAGCGCAATATTATCAACATAGTTTGGGAGATACATTATCTTGGGCGTTGCCTAATTTATTGAAGCAAGGTAAGTATCCTGATGATAATCAAGAATATTTTTGGAAAGTGGTGGAGGGAAGTGATTTAGATGATCCTCGATTAACTAGAGCTACTCGTCAAAAACGCGCATTACAAGTATTAATGCAGCACCCACACGGTGTAGCACAAAATCTGATAGGAAAGTTACAGATTCAACTAGATACTTTAAGAAGATTACATGAGAAAGAATTAGTTGTCTGTGAAATTAGAGAAATAAAACCTATTATCCATGAAGGTAGTTGGTTAATAGAACCTGAGTTATTAGCCAATGAAGAACAAGAAAAAGTAATTAATATTATTAGTAGGTCGCTTGATAGTTATCAGCCATTTCTACTCTATGGTGTAACAGGCAGTGGTAAGACAGAGGTTTATTTTCATTTAATACATCAAGTATTAAAAATGAAAAAACAATCGCTTGTGCTAATTCCTGAAATCAATTTAAGTCCACAAACATTGCATCGTTTTCAGAAGCGTTTTAATGCAAAAATTGTTTTAATTCATTCAAATTTGACGGATAAAGAACGTCTAGAGGCTTGGCAAGCAGCAAAAGAAGGGCGAGTAGATATTGTGATTGGTACTCGTTCTGCTATTTTTACACCTATGGCAAAATTAGGTTTAATTATTGTGGATGAAGAGCATGATAGCTCTTATAAGCAACAAGATGGTTTGCGTTACCATGCGCGTGATCTAGCCATAGTTCGTGGCAAAATGGAAAATGTGCCTATTATCTTAGGTTCTGCTACACCTTCTTTAGAAAGCTTGCATAATGTGACATTGGATAGATATAGACAGCTCAATCTAACCCATCGTGCAGGTAATGCTAAACCACCTAAAATTCAATGTTTAGATGTTCGCACTCAGCCAATGGATAGTGGTATTTCAGCACAATTACAGGGCTTAATTGAAACCACATTAAAAGCAGGCCAACAGGTTTTAGTCTTTATTAATAGACGTGGTTTTGCTCCTACCTTAATCATTGTGGTTGGATTTGTCATTGTCCACACTGTGATGCAAGAATGACTTTGCATCTAAGAGACCATGAGTTGCGTTGTCATCATTGTGACTATCATCAGTTACCACCTGCTATGTGTCCGCATTGTCATCATGTGGATTTAAGGCCTATTGGTATGGGAACAGAGCGTACAGAAGATCGCTTAAAAGTACTTTTCCCTGATTGGCCAATTTGGCGAATAGACCGTGATACTACAAGTCGTAAATTGGCTATGCAAGAAATAGTAAGCGCAGTAAAAACAGGCGAAGCAGGTATTCTTGTGGGTACTCAAATGCTTGCAAAAGGTCATCACTTTCCTAATGTTACGCTAGTTGCTATTCTTGATGCAGATAATGGATTATTTTCTGCTGATTTTCGAGCTTGTGAAAAAACAGCCCAATTAATTATTCAAGTAGCAGGGCGTGCAGGGCGTGCTGAGCAAGAAGGGCGAGTACTAATTCAAACACATTTACCTGAGCACCCGTTGATTCTACAATTAATTGATAAAGGTTATTTGGCTTTTGCTAAACATAATTTAGAAGAAAGAAAAGAAGCTAGTTTACCGCCTTTTAGTTATTTTGCTTTATTAAGGGCTGAAGCTTATAAACAAGAACAATTAGATGACTTTTTAATACGCGCTCATGCACAAGCAGAAATGCTGGCGGTACAACATGAAAATCAGGCAATAGAAGTATTCTCACCAGTCCCTGCACCGATGGAAAGAAAAGCGGGTCGTTACCGTGGGCAGGTTCTACTACAAAGTTCTTTAAGACCAGTTTTACAACAGTTTTTAATGACTTGGGTACAGGCTTTGGAAGAGTTGCAAAAGACTAGTCAGATTCGCTGGTCTGTGGATGTTGATCCTATAGATTTAAACTAGTTACTTAAATTGATTATTTTATTGGCTACTACAATATTTTAGGGGCATTGAGTAATAATGGTTTTTAATTAAGAAAAACCACTAAGACCAGTATTGATAATACTGGCCTTGATGATTGCTGTGAAGGTTTCTATTAAGGTTATTGAACTTTACGAGGAACAACCAGTGTTTGGTTAAAACCGTGAGATGAAAGTTGTTTTTGTGCTTTAGTGGCATCATCTTTAGTTTTAAAAGGACCTACCAATACTCTGTACCACGTTTTGTTATTACTGTTTGCAGTTTCTACTTTAACATCTTGACCAAGCATTAAAATCTGTGCTCTGATACTTTCAGCGCCTGTTTGAGTAGGGTATGAACCAGCTTGCAAGAAGAAATTCATGTTTGATGGTGGTGTAGGAGGTGTGACAACCGCTACTTGTGATGGTTGAGTAGTTTGTATTGGTTGGTTAACCTGTTGGGTAGGTTGTACAGGAGGTTTAACAGGTGTTGTAGGTGGAACAACAGGCGGTGTTCTACCTTCTAATAGAGCCGCTGCACGGTCACCATCTAATTTTTTACGTTGCTCTTCGGTAATAATAGGCTGATTAGGCTCTTTACCTGATAGCATTTTATCGAATTCAAACTTAAATTCAGGCTTATTATTGGTATTATTATCTTTAGGGCGTGTGGCAGTGGTGGTAGGCTTTTGGCCATTTCTAATATCCTGTTTGGGCTCTAGTTTCATTAAAAACATAATAAAACCACCAATAACAATACCTGCAACTAACCATATCCAGCCAGGTGCACCAGATTTTTTAGGTGGTGTATATTTATTGGCACCACGTGGTTTAGTTTTTGCCTTTGCCATTTTCTTACATACGCTCCAAAGGAACCAATCCCAATAGTTCTAAGCCTTGTTTTAAAGTGCGTCCAGTTAATGCCGTTAAACGTAAACGACTCTGTTGTTGCTGTTCGTTATCTGCTTTAAGCACAGGGCACTCTTCATAAAATGTTGAGAATAGCTTAGCTAAATCGTAAAGATAACTACAGAGTAAATGAGGTAAGCCTTTACTGGCCACACTATTTAAGGTCTCTGAGAATAACATTAAATGGGCCGCTAAGTCTTTTTCTTGCTCAGCTTCTAATACTATTTTACCAGTGAGTTGCTCTATTGCTTTGTTAGCAGTACGTAATACCCCAGCAGTACGTGTATAGGCGTAAAGTAAATAGGGTGCAGTATTACCTACTAAACTTAGCATATTGTCGAAACTAAAGGTATAGTCACTGGTACGATGTTTAGAAAGATCAGCATATTTAACTGCACCAATACCAATAGAATGGGCAATTTGCTTGCATTCTTGCTCACTAATATCAGGGTTTAGTTGTTTAGCTAAGTCATAGGCTTTTTGTTCTGCATCATTCAGTAAATCAATTAGCTTAACAACACCACCATCACGAGTTTTAAAAGGTTTGCCATCTTCGCCATTCATGGTACCAAAACCCATATGTTCAAGATCTAACTCAGGGTTAGCAAAACCAGCTTGACGTGCGGCTACATATAACATATCAAAATGTAGTGACTGACGTTGATCTACAAAATATAAGCAGCGATCAGCTTTTAATACATCATTACGGTAACGAATAGCCGCTAAATCAGTGGTGGAATATAAGTAGCCACCATCTGCTTTTTGCACAATCATACCTAATGGTTCGCCTTCTTTATTTTTAAAACCATCTAAGAAGATGCATTGTGCGCCATCACTTTTACTTAGCATATTTTTAGCTTTTAGTGTTTCATCGTTATAAGCACTTTCGCCACGAACATCAGCACGTGTTAGTTTTACATCAAGGCGATCATAAACTTGTTGGCAATGGCCTAGTGAAATATCATTAAATTTTGTCCATAATTCCAAGCATTTTTTATCACCTGCTTGTAGTTTTACTACCATCTCACGGGATTTAGTGGCAAACTCAGGAGAGGCATCAAAATGCTTTTTGGCGGCACGGTAGAAGTTTTCAAGATCAGACAACTCACTTTCAGCATCAGCAGGATTTTCTTCCATATAGGCCAGTAGCATACCAAATTGAGTACCCCAATCACCCACATGGTTTTGACGAATAACTGTATCACCTAAAAACTCTGCAACACGTGCTACCGCATCACCAATAATAGTAGAGCGCAAGTGGCCCACATGCATTTCTTTTGCTAAGTTTGGTGATGAAAGATCAATTACTACGCGTTGATTTTTGCCGACTTTTGTAACCAAAAGTTTAGGATCAATTAGTACTTGGTCTAAACGATTAGCTAATGCCTCTGTATTTTGAAAGAAATTTAAGAAACCAGGGCCAGCTATTTCTACTTTACTAATTTCATCACTGCTAGGTAGTGCAGCCAATATTTTTTCAGCTAAATCACGAGGTTTCATTTTTGCAGGTTTAGCTAGCATCATGGCGATATTAGAAGCAAAATCACCATGTGTTTTGTCTTTGGTATTATCGATTTGAATGGTTACAGCTAGATCGGCTGGTAAAATATTTTCATTGGTCAAAGCAATTAATGCTTGTTCGATTAATTTGGTGATAAGTTCTTTCATTAGGCTTCTATATGCAAAAATAAAGTAATTTTATTAAATAAAGGTAAATTCTTACTATTGTATACCAAGTTGAGGGAGGGTAGGTACAGTAAGCTAAATATTCTTAAAAATCATCCACAATAACAGATTAAGAATGAATATTTTTGATATATTCAAAAAAGTAGTATTGAATTTAAGAAAAATAGCTGCTATTTTCTTTAATCGTAGTAATTTTATAAAAATAAAAAACTT
>JBEBWU010000117.1:0-6332 GCA_040391985.1 Entomomonas sp.
TAATTGTACTTGCTATAACTTAACTAGAATTAAACGTTTTAACTGTTGCTGTAGAATAATAAAAAGCAGATCACTAAATTGTAACTGTTTCTTTGGATGCTGTGCTAATAAACGACTATCTAACTGTGTAATATGCTGGCGATAAGTCAGTAATTGCTGTTTAAAACTTCTTATTAAACGCATTTCTAAGTCATCAATACGCTGTGTTTGTTGTTGTAACTGATCACGAGGATGGCGTAATCTTTTAGTGAGTCCCTCAACAGATAATTGATAACGTGTTAAGCGTTCTCTAATAGTGCGCTCTAAACGTTGCTGTAATTGGTTAAGTGTTGCCAACCAGTCTTGATGGTGAGGTGCTAACAATTCTGCTGCAGCTGAGGGTGTTGGTGCACGTACATCAGCCACAAAGTCAGCAATAGTTACATCAGTCTCATGCCCTACTCCACTGACAATAGGCGTTACACAAGCAGCAATAGCACGTGCAACTGCTTCCTCATTAAAACACCATAAGTCTTCTAAAGACCCACCACCTCTGGCTAAAATAATCGCATCAAACTGTTGCTTATCAGCTAGCTGTAACGCTTTAATTATTTGTGCAGTAGCTTCTTTACCTTGCACAGCCGTAGGTACTAATATTAACTCTACTTGTGGTGCACGACGTTTAAATACACTAACCATATCACGAATCACTGCGCCTGTTGGCGAAGTTACGATACCTATTCGTTTGGGATGTTGTGGCAAAGGTTTTTTAATATCAGCAGCAAATAGTCCTTCTTGCTCTAGTTTTTTCTGTAGTAGCTCAAAAGCTAGTTTTAATGAACCATCACCAGCTGGCTCTAAGCGCTCAACTATTAGTTGATAATCACCACGTCCTTCAAAAATAGAAACTTTACCATGAGCTTTGATGGCTACCCCATCACGTAAAGCCTCCCTTACTCGCAATGCATGCTGACGAAATAATGCACAACGAATTTGTGCTTCTTGGTCTTTAAGGGTGAAATAAATATGACCTGATGCAGGTTTTGCTAAGTTAGAAATTTCACCCACTACCCATACACCTGCAAACACCTCTTCTAGCATAGAGCGTGCACAGCGATTTAATTGGGTAACTGTTAATACTTCTTGATTAACAGACAAACGATTAAAAGGATCAATAGCCATTGCTGAATAATAAATAATAAAACGAATACCTTATAGTCTACTCTAATTAGAGGATTAATGGTGTACTTTCTCTAAAACAGTAGCCCTTGTTTACATCATGCAATAGTTACTTTTTTTATTTAAAAATTAATACTTGCCAAAAAGACTTTTTTTAAGGCACAATGCACCCCGTCCTTAGGGGAGTAGTCTCCAGTTTAACTTTTTAAACTGGGTTTACATCAACATACTTGATCCTCCTGATCATGGTGTAAACGACCTAGCGGTTTGACAAGACCTATGGCATAGATAATCAGACTTGTTGGGTGGGCTGGTTATATGTGTCATAGTGAAATTGTCCCACCCTTATGGAAAGTCTTATGGAAGCATTCTTAGTTTCTACCGGAATTGTTGCTTTAGCTGAAATGGGTGATAAAACTCAGCTTCTTGCTTTAGTACTTGCTGCTCGTTTCCGTGCTCCTATTCCCATTATTTTAGGTATTCTATTATCCACTTTAGCTAACCATTTTATTGCTGGTGCTGTTGGTCATTGGTTAACTGCTTTATTTTCACCTGCAACACTTAGCTGGATTCTAGCTGCCTGTTTCCTTGCTATGGCAATTTGGATACTAATTCCTGACAAACTAGATGACGATGAAAGTTCTGCTATTAAAAAGTTTGGCCCATTTGTTGCCACCTTTATTGCTTTCTTTCTTGCAGAAATGGGCGATAAAACTCAGATTGCAACAGTAATGTTAGCGGCTCAATATAACTCTTTATTTTGGGTGGTTGCAGGTACAACTATAGGTATGATGATTGCCAATGTTCCTGCCGTACTACTAGGTAACTTTAGTGCAGATAAGCTACCATTAAGAGCCATTCATATTGTTGCTGCTTTACTATTTGTAGCAATGGCTGGTTTCGCTATTTACCAAGCAATCACTATCTAGTATTAATGTTCAGGGTAGAAATAGTTAGTTAATTATTTCTACCTTCATTATCAATAAGTCTTAGTATCGTTTTACAATAGTTAATTAGAACATCTTTAATAGCAACTAATGTAGCCTAATTAAAGAATATGCAGGTACTTTACTCATTCTTGAACTAACTATTACCTTAGCTTATATTGGTCTAAATAACTTACCATAAGCAACAGGAATAATGTTATGAAGCAATACTCTGCAACTTCTTTAATTCTCTGGTTATTATTTCTTTTATTACCTACCACTACTTTTGCTAATCAATTAGAATTAACTGAGCGATTAAATGCAGTAATAGATCAAGCAATTGAAGAGCAACGCATCGTAGGTGCTGTAGTACTAGTCAGTGAAAATGGTGAATTAATTTACCAACAGGCTGCTGGGCTTGCTGATCGTGAAACTCAACGTCCCATGACATTAGATACTATCTTTCGTTTATCATCTGTTAGTAAACCTCTTGTAACAGCAGCAGCCCTCAAGCTTATTGAACAACATAAAATTAAACTTGACGACCCTGTTACTAAATACCTACCTAATTTTAATCCCAAGCTAGCTGATGGTACAACGCCAACCATTACCATAAAACAATTACTTACCCATACAGCAGGTTTAAATTATGCTTTTTTTGAGGGAGATATAGGCCCTTACCATCAAGCAAAAGTTTCTGATGGTTTAGATCAACCAGGTTTATCAATGGAAGAAAACTTACAGCGTATTGCCAGTGCACCGTTAATTTATAAACCAGGTACTAATTGGAAATACTCCCTTGCTATTGATGTATTAGGCGCTGTACTAAGTAAAGCAACTAATCAACCATTACCAGAAGTAGTAGCAACCTATGTTACTAAACCCTTAGCAATGCATGATACTGGCTTTACCACCAATGCCCTTAATCGTTTAGCAACACCTTACACAAATGATAATCCAGAACCTCAACCCATGAAAGAACATACTGAATTGCCTATTTTAGGAGGAGGTAAGATTTCTTTTGTGCCTAACCGTTTTGCTAATGCTAACTCATATCCTTCTGGAGGTGCTGGAATGTTAGGAACAGCACCAGATTTCATGCGTTTTCTACATGCTATAGAAGATAGTGGTCAACCCATTTTAACCAGCTCAACAGTACAGCAAATGTTAAAAGATCAAACTAATGGTTTAGCTCAGTCTTATGATTTGGGTTGGGGCTTTGGCTATGGTGGAGCTATTTTAGAAAATCCTACATTAGCTAAAACGTCACAATCAAAAGGTACTATACAATGGGGTGGCGTTTACGGTCATAACTGGTTCTATGATCCTGTAAAAAAATAGCTGTTGTTATTTTTACTAATACTGCATTAGAAGGAATGTATGGACAATTCCCTAACGATATTAGGGATGCTGTTTATAATAGCTATTCAACCACAGCAAAATAATGCTGAAATAAAAAAAGGACTAACAAAGATTAGTCCTTTTTTAATACTAGCTACTTTTATTTAGTTTTCTTAGCAGCCTGATACAACGGTGTTACTTTTGGCATTGCAGCTTGCAATGAAGCAATACGATTATCATTAGATGGGTGAGTACTCATAAATTCAGGACCAGAACCACCTAACTTATTCATTTTTTGCCATAAAGTAACCGCAGCTTCTGGATTATAGCCAGCACGCGCTGATAACTCTAAACCAATTAAATCCGCTTCATTTTCATTAGTACGGCTATTAGGTAAGGTCATTAAATAGTTAACGCCTGTTTGAGCTAAATTAATGTTATCTGTTTTAACGCCAAACATACCAGCAACTTCACTTGCTGCACCTACACCATAAGCTTTAGACATTGACTCACGTCCGTGTTCACGTAATGCATGGGCAATTTCATGTCCCATAATGGCTGCTATTTCATCATCTGTTAACTGTAATGTATCAATAATTCCTGTGTAAAAAATAATCTTACCACCAGGACCACAGTTAGCATTAATTTCATCACTTCTAATTAAGTTAACTTCCCACTTCCAATTTTTTGCATCAGGACGGAAAGTACCTACTTGAGCAATTAAACGATCTGCAATTGTTTGTAAACGCTTCATTTGCTTATCACTTTTACTAACCAAAGCACCTTGTGCTTGTGCTTCTTTTAAAGTTTCTGCATAAGCTTCAGCATACATGTTATTAACTTCTTGCTCTGATAACATGCTAAACATATATTGTTTACGCTCTACACCCACTGCACCACCGCTGGTTGTATTTGTAGAAGTACAGCCTGTCATACCAATAGCGACAGCTAATATAGAACAACTTAATATTTTTTTCATCGACATCATCCCCTGGGGCTATTCAAAAATATAATCAATAGATAATAGCGTGTTATCAAAACACATTCAGTTACATTTATTCATTCATTATAAGTAACTTTCTTCATTCTAACAATTGCACAACAAAAATAGTGTACAAAAAAAATCCTAACTTAGCTAAACTAAGTTAGGATTTTGTAACACTATATGCTTAATTATACCTTAACTACATCTTCAGCCTGCAGTCCTTTTTGTCCTTGCACTACTGAAAACTCCACTTTTTGACCATCTGTTAAAGATCGATGCCCTTCACCACGAATAGCTTGATAGTGCACAAACACATCTACGCCATTATCGCGCACTATAAATCCAAATCCTTTAGCATCATTAAACCATTTAACAGTGCCAATTTCACGTTCTGCCATAACCAACTCCAGATTACTTCTTTATAATATATTTTCAAAACATACCTTGTTTAAAGGCCTAAAACGGTAATTCCTAAAAAACTTGATTGTGTCAATCTTACTGTTAACAACTTCCAGAGTGGATTGGCCAAATCGCGCTCTCAAAACGACCGAGTATGTAGTATATGTAATTGTAACAAGATAAAACACCTACCAAGATCAAAAAAATTGAATATATTTGATTATATTTATAACTATTTATTATTTCCTTATATCAATAAAGTTATAACGTTTCTTAACTATTATATATTTTTTATTATAAAGAATTGTCTTCTGATAAGAATTTATTCAGCAACACAACCACTTCCCTGATGACTCCAATTAGTTATTTTCTCAGCTTCAATGGTAAACGTTGTTTTACAAATTTCAGAGACAACCTGATAAGAGGTATCATCTATAGGGTCATAATAAGGCCAACCGCCTACAAAAAATGGCTGATAACGATAAGTAGTTTTAGGGATGTATCTATTATGTTGTGAGTAATAAGCGATAAATTTTTTATCACCTAACTGATACACATTATCAGGAGCTCCCCAACTATTTATTAACTCTATTTCTAGCTTATTTAACCAATTATTTAATACCACATCATATTTCTGTGTAGTCGCAGTAGTACAAGCCGTTAAGACTGTTCCAAGAATAACAAATAAGATGACTCTCATGGAAAGCTCCAAATGCAACTAACTTAGCAGAGAAATGGCTATAGCTTTTCGCTACTAAACTATTTATAGTTTATTGTCATTACTGAATAATATTATATACAAGGAAATATAACTTAATGCAAGAGAACCCAAGACCAAAGGATTATTTCCTTGGGCTTTTTATTATTTTTGCTATCTTGTCGCTTATCGTAAATATATTTCATAGCTACAGTAGTGTTTTTACTTATTTTTTAGCTACTGCTTGTATGATCTTAATAACTTTATACCCTATTCATTTTATTGTTAAAAAATTTAAGAAGTATTGTAATGTAGTTAACTTTAGTTTGTTCGCCACTTATAAAGTAGTTATTACTTTATGGTTTATATTAGGAATAATAGCTGTATCAATTGATATTTTTCATCTATATGAAGTACAACCCTTTATTTCTGCACATTTCATAGTTTTTACCTTAGTTTCCGCTATTATCTGGTTGCCTAAAGCATTAATTAAAATTTGGGTAACACGCCAAGATATTAACCTTGAATCCTATATATCAAACTCTATTTTTAATGTAGATGATAGAACTTTATCAACCCATGAAGATAAAGATCATCCACATCGATTAAAATCATCGACTACAAATATACAATCCCATACCACGCCTAATATTACCTTTTCGACAACTATAATACCGCAAGATTCTGTAGCCCAATCTACAGACCTGTTGTCATCTTATATAAATACACAGCATTTTACTGACACTACAGTATCAATTGATAATATATCAACTGTAGAAAATAATCTGATAGATTCTGTTGAAAATACTGATAACAATAAAATAGA
>JBEBWU010000118.1:0-6329 GCA_040391985.1 Entomomonas sp.
TATTTTGGTGAAATAACACCTCAAAACTATAGCAAAGCAATAGAGTATTTTCTAGAAGCAGCCAAAGCTGGCTCCAGTGATGCTATGTACAATCTTGGTATCATTTATCAAACAGGCGAAGGTATCCAGCAAGATCTAAATCAGGCAAAATCTTGGTTTGAACAAGCCAGTTTATTAGGCCATGAACAAGCTATCTATCAACTTAATACTAGTCAGCTTAATCAATATACACAAGAGGCAGCAACAGGTAACAGACAAGCAATAAAAAACTACATTAACCTATGTACTACAGCAAAAATAAAAATTGATAATGAACAGCTTATTAATTGGCTATACAAAGCAGCAGATAATGGTGACAGTCATGCGATGATTGATATTGGCAATTTTTATGCAAATGGCACTGCTCCCCTAGCTCAAGACTACCAACAAGCAATGAATTGGTTTATAAAAGCCAGTGAACTAAACAATGATCAAGCTATGAATCTTATTGGCTCTGCCTACTTATTAGGCCAAGGTGTAACACAAAATAATCAACTAGCTATACAATGGTTTGAAAAAGCGGCAGCCTTAAATAATGATAAAGCTATGCTCAACATAGCAAATATTTATTTGAATGATAAATCTATTTCACATAACTACCAGCAAGCCTATTATTGGCTGACAAAAGCAGCTGAACTCGGTAATAATGCAGCAATGCAATCATTAAGCTATCTTTATCAGCATGGGCTAGGTGTAGAAAAAGATCCACAAAAAGCTGATTATTGGCAACAACAATCCAAGCAATAACTCATTAATATATTAAGTAAATATCTATTCTTTATAATTTCATACTAAGTCAAAATAACCTAAAAAATCATTTAGACTACAATATGTTCTAGTCATAATAACCTAGCCTATTAGTATCACATTGATTCTTATAGTATTATACTTTGGTATAATAATTGATAACTCATCTATTACAAACAATAAAATTATTACAAGTAAATGATGAGGTACTTCAATATGTATTGTGTACAGTGTGAACAAACAATGAGAACACCACAAGGAAATGGTTGTGCTTATGCTAAAGGAATGTGTGGTAAAACAGCGGAAACATCAGATTTACAAGACTTATTAATAGCCACTTTACAAAGCCTGTCAGCATGGGCTATTAAAGCAAATGAATTCAATATTATTGATACAGAAGTTAATCTTTTTGCTCCAAAAGCTTTCTTCTCTACTTTAACCAATGTCAATTTTGATTCTAACCGTATTATTGAATATGCCATGGAGGCTATACAATTAAGAGATCGCTTGATCAAGCAATGCCAAACTAAAGAGGCTACTGTACAATTAGATCATCCCCTTGCCTTATTACAATTGCATGGTAATACCATTGAAGCATTACAAGAACAATCTAAAGATTTTTCTTTAAAAGCAAAAAAAGAAATTAGTGAAGATATACATGGCTTAAGAATGCTTTGCTTATATGGCTTAAAGGGCGCAGCTGCCTATATGGAGCATGCCCATGTGTTAGGTCAAGCTGATGATAATATACACTTACAATACCATAAAATCATGAGCTGGCTTGGAACAGAACCAACAGATATCAATACATTATTAGATAATGCAATGGCTATTGGTCAAATGAACTTTGGGATTATGGGATTATTAGATAAGGGTGAAACTACTAATTTTGGTGATCCTATACCCACCACTGTGAATACTAAACCTATAAAAGGTAAATGTATTGTTGTCTCTGGTCATGATTTAAAAGACCTCTATGCACTACTTGAACAAACAGAAGGTAAAGATATTAATATTTATACCCATGGTGAAATGTTACCTGCCCATGCCTACCCTGCTTTCCATAAATTTAAGCACTTGGTGGGTAACTATGGTAGTGCTTGGCAAAATCAACAAAAAGAATTTGCTGACTTCCCTGGTCCTATCATTATGACATCGAATTGTATTATTGATCCTAATGTAGGCAACTATCAAGACCGTATTTGGACACGTAGCATGGTAGGTTGGCCTGAAGTCAAACATATAGAAGATAGAGATTTTTCAAATGTTATTCAACAAGCACTGAGTCTACCTGGTTTCCAACATACAGAAGTTGAACATCCTATTACTATAGGATTTGCTCGTAAAACATTATTAGGTGCAGCAGATACAGTACTTAACCTTGTTGGTCAACAAAAATTACGTCATATATTTTTAGTGGGTGGTTGTGATGGTAGCCGTGATGAACGTAACTACTATAACGAATTTGCTATGAATGTTCCGCAAGACTGTGCCATTCTTACCCTCGGATGTGGCAAATACCGTTTTAATAAGGAAAGCTTTGGTGATATTGATGGGTTGCCACGACTAATAGATGTTGGCCAATGTAACGATGCCTATTCAGCTGTTATGTTAGCTGTTCATCTATCAGAAAGATTAGGTTGTACAGTTAACGATTTGCCATTAACACTTGTACTTTCTTGGTTTGAACAAAAAGCTATTGTTATTTTACTTACTTTATTGTCATTAGGTGTTAAAAACATCTATGCAGGACCAACATTACCCGCCTTTTTAACGCCTAACCTTATTAATATTATTGTTGAAAAGTTTGAACTACATCCAACTACAGTAGCTGAGCAAGATCTCAACAAGATTTTAGCTGCTTAAATCTATAAAAGAGGGGTAATTTTTTATCCCTCTTAAACAATATCCATTTATCTGTAACTTATATACATGACAAACTGTAATAAAATGTATAAAATAAATACATGCGACATTCTGTCCATATAAGTAATAGGCCATATGTGAGAAAATGTCGCATATAAAATATTAACATTTTATTTCACTGGAGGAGTACAGTGTTTAAACGCAAGGTATTACAGCGTTTTAACATTTACTTGGGCTTGTTTGCCATATTACTGATTAGCATTTGTCCAGTAATTACTCAAACGATCGCTCTACTAGGTGAGTCGTCCCAAAATACTCCTAGCCATGCGCCTTCATTAAATCATTTTGAATGTGCTTCTCAGTTTTACAAAGAGAATCACTTAAATCCTAGTGATTTTTTAGAAACTCAAAAAGAACCTCCTCTTTTCTCAAAGAATACTTCTAACCATAGTGATGACGTTAATAGTATCGTCAACTGTGGTTATTGTGATTTACTTCATACTGCTTCAATATTAGTCGCGTTTTATACAACTATATTAGAAACCCCAAAACCACAAACGATTAATAGGGTTACTGATCCTTACATTCTATCCCTTAACTACTGGTCTACTCTGAGTAGGGCCCCTCCTTCAACCAAAGCAATTGTTTAGTAGGAATTTTCATATTCTCAACTTTATTTTTATAGTTAATTAATATATTTGTTGTTTGTTTAATTGATAGAAAGTTTGTGCCATGTGCTGCACTGTAGCACTTCTGCCTACATAAGCTTTCATAAATTAAAAGCACCGTGATTGTTAATTACATACTCGATTGGAGAGTTTTGATGAAAAATCGAGAAGAATGGTTTCCACCATTAAGCAAACATTTGCTTTTAATCGTAATTATAAAAGTACTGATACTTTATTGTCTCTGGTACACACTGGTTAGTCTTTATAAGGTGAAATTTTATGTTCACGATATTTATAACGTGCAATCAGATCAGTTTTTATCAGAAGGAGCTAAATCATGATAGACGGTAGTGCTGTTGATCTTGCCAGATTGCAGTTTGCAATCACTGGGATGTATCACTTTATCTTTGTACCCTTAACGCTAGGGTTGGTATGGATTCTAGTTATTATGGAATCTGTTTATGTTATTACTGGTAAAGAAATTTACAAGGAGATGACTAAATTCTGGGGAAAACTCTTCGGAATTAACTTTGCCCTAGGGGTGACTACTGGTATTACTATGGAATTCCAGTTTGGTACTAACTGGGCTTATTACTCTCACTATGTGGGTGATATCTTTGGTGCACCACTGGCAATTGAAGGTTTAATGGCATTCTTCTTAGAGTCTACCATGATTGGCCTATTCTTCTTTGGTTGGAATAGACTATCTAAAGGTAAACATTTATTTGTCACAATCTTACTAGCATTAGGTTCTAACCTTTCTGCTGTATTAATTTTGATTGCAAATGGCTGGATGCAAGACCCTCTTGGCGCGCACTTTAACCCTATTACTATGCGTATGGAGTTAAATAGTTTTGCTGATATCGTCTTTAACCCAATGGCACAAGAGAAATTTGTTCATACTGTTTCTGCAGGCTATGTAACAGGTTCAATGTTTGTGCTTGGTATCTCAGGTTGGTATTTATTAAAAGGCAAATATATAGACTTTGCTAAACGCTCTTTCTGTATTGCTGCTGCCTTTGGTATTGCCTCTGCTTTCAGTGTAGTGATATTAGGTGACGAATCTGGTTACTCTGTAACTCAGTCTCAAAAATCTAAACTGGCCGCATTAGAAGGCATGTGGGAAACAGAAGATGCACCAGCCGGTTTCACTCTATTTGCTATCCCTGATGAAGAAGCACAAACTAATCATTTTGAAATCAGAATTCCTTATGTATTAGGTATCATCACTACACGCTCTTTTGATACTAAACTACCTGGTATTAAAGATATTCGTGCACAAAATGAACAACGTATTGCAAGTGGTATTCAAGCAGTCCAAGCTTTAAATGTGCTAAAAGATAAAACTAGAACATCTGAGCATGCTGCAGCAACGCAACAATTACAAGCGCATCAAGCAGATTTAGGTTATGGTCTACTTGTTCACCAATACGTTGAAAAAGTTGAAGATGCTACACCTGCCATTATCAAACAGGCTGCCCATGATAGTGTACCTAAAGTAACTCCACTATTCTGGTCATTCCGTGTAATGGTTGCTTTAGGCTTCCTCTTTATCTTCATGTTTATCTATGCATTCCGTCTTTCTATTAAAGATACCATGCAAGAGAAACGTTGGTTCCTTAAAGTTTGCTTATACTCCATCCCATTACCATGGATTGCCATTATGTGCGGTTGGTTCCTAGCTGAATATGGTCGTCAACCTTGGACTGTATTTGGTGTATTACCTACTTATCTGTCACCTTCCTCTGTTGGTGCAGGTTCTGTACTAGCATCATTAATTGGCTTTATTGTGTTCTATACAGGTTTACTCGTAGCGGAAATGTATTTGATGTTTAAATATGCTCGCTTAGGCCCTGTTGTGCTAACTGAACCAGTTAAGTAGGATGCAAGGAGATAAATCATGTTAGATTATGAAATACTAAAACTTATATGGTGGCTAATAGTCGGTGTTGTATTATTCGGCTTTGCCATCATGGACGGACACGATATGGGTGTTGGTACATTGCTTCCTTTCTTAGGAAAAAATGATAAAGAACGCCGTGTCATGATAAACAGTGTGGCACCACACTGGGATGGTAACCAAGTATGGTTTATTACAGCAGGTGCTGGTGTATTTGCTGCATGGCCAGTGGTTTACTCCATTGCTTTCTCTGGTCTGTATTGGGCTATGCTACTTTTATTAGCTGCCTTATTCTTTCGTCCAGTAGGCTTTGAATACCGCTCTAAAATAGCCAGTGATAGATGGCGTAAAAATTGGGACTGGGGTATTTTCGTAGGTAGTGCTATTCCTTCATTATTATTTGGCGTAGCCTTTGGTAACCTACTATTAGGTATTCCCTTTCATTTAGATGATACTATGCGTTCAACTTATGATGGTAACTTCTTCCAATTATTACATCCATTTGCTCTTGTTTGTGGTGTGGTAAGTTTGACCTTATTAACCTTACAAGGTGCTACCTTCTTAGCACATCGTACTGAAGATGCATTACAAGCTCGTGTAATAAAAGCGGCTCGCATTGCTGGTATCATTATGCTTGTATGCTTTAGTATTGCAGGCGTTTGGGTATTCTTCCTAAAAGGAATAGTAATTGATACTATGCCTGATCCTAAAGAAGTTATTAACCCATTAATGAAAACAGCTCATGTTGAAGATGGTGCATGGTTAAATAACTATAAAGCAATACCTGCTCTATGGATTATACCTGTACTTGTTTATGTAATGGTTCTTGCTACACTAAGCTTACAAGCGATGAAACGTACCTTATTAGCCTTTGTAACTTCATCATTGGCTGTAGCTTGTACTATTCTAACAGCCGCTGTTGCACTATTTCCATTTGTACTTCCATCTACGGTCGACCCTAGTATGAGTATTACATTATGGGATGGTACATCAAGCTACTACACCTTAGTCGTTATGTTAATCGTGGTAATTATCTTTGTACCTATGATTCTTACTTATACTGCATGGTCTTACTACTTAATGCGTGTTAAATTAAATGCTGAGTATAT
>JBEBWU010000119.1:0-6317 GCA_040391985.1 Entomomonas sp.
AAATGGATGATTTTATTGTAGTGACAGTAGGACCTACCGTTCCCCAGCAACCATTGCCAGCCCCTACGGCTTCTAAGAAGCAAGTGATGGGAGTGCCACATTGAGTAAAGGGTCTGTGAAGCAGGGACAGTTACGTATTATTGGTGGTGAATGGCGTAGTCGTAAAGTTAACTTTATAGATGCTGAAGGACTACGACCAACACCTGATAGAGTTAGAGAAACGCTATTTAACTGGTTAGCTGCTTATATAGAAGGGGCTGAAGTATTAGACCTTTTTACAGGCAGTGGTGCTTTATCATTAGAAGCGCTTTCTCGAGGTGCAGCCAGTGCAACAATACTTGATATAAACCATCAAGTAATTAGTAACTTAAAAAATCAATTACAAATATTGAATTGTCAAAATGCTACTTTGATTAATCAAAGTGCATTATTGTTTTTACAAAAACAAGCGACAAAACAGTTTGATGTGGTATTTTTAGATCCACCTTTTAGAAAAGATATGTTGCAACAAGCTTGTCAATTATTGGCAGATAATGGTTGGTTAGCTAATAAAGCATGGGTTTATACAGAAAGTGAGATAATGCCTTCTCAATTATTAATGCCTACAAATTGGCAGCTATATAGGGAAAAGAAAGCAGGGCAAGTTTATTATAGTTTGTGGTTATCTCAATAGATGTAGATTAGAAGCTGGCTTAACTTATTAGGTTAAGCCAGCATAAGTGATTAACGTAAAGCTTGGCCTTCTTTAGCGCCTAACTTAACAGTTTTTTGACTACCAGTGTATAAACCAGTATTTTCATCACGACCTTGCAATAAGTATTTTGCATCAGCTTTCTTGTAAGTATCTACCGCTACTTTAGAGAACTTACCAATATCAGTAGTAGGTTTTCTTAAACGGTTAATGATAATTACAGCTTTAGTATCAGCAAAATCTTGAGCCATATTTTGGTCGCCTTCACTATCACCAGCAACTAAAATAGGTCCTTTATTGTTGTATTTAGGCGCAATTAAACGCTTAATTTCAACAGTTTTGCCTGGTCCTTGAGTCTGGTTAAAACCTTTGCGGAATTCAGGTTGAATAACGCCATTAGCATCACGTTCTAATTCCATCGCGATAACTTTGCTAGCTGGGTTGTTATAACCAAATTTAGGATTAGAAGAAATCTCTTTAATTACATCAATAAATGATGCTGAACAAACCCATACATCAATACCTGCTTCTCTTAATTTATGATAAAGATCTTGCATTTCTGGTACTAAACGTAAGCCGTTGTGCCATGTTGTGGATATTTGACCTGCTTTACTTGCAATGGCAGGACTTGTCCAAGTAACATCTTCAACTGGTTGATTAATTTGCCAATCAACAGTTCCAGCAGTTAGTTTAGCAACATCATGTTCAGTTAAACCTGTGAATAAATAAGTTACCCAAGGATAAGAAAGAGATGCATCAAAAGAATTACCTATTGCAGTATAAAGGTAACGTAGTTTGGTAGAGAATTCTTTGTATTGGTCTGTTTTCTTAATATCTGCTAACGACTTTTTACCTTTCATTTGGTCAAAGTTGTTATAGATCCATGTGTAATTGTTTACAATATCTTGAGCGATAAGGTCAATGTTAACTGGTTTTCCTGCTAAGTTGTTATCATCAGCAGTGAAATTATCATTAGGTACATTCATCCTGAGAACTTTATTTAAAGTTTCTGGAGTCATTTTAAAATATAAATGTTCAATTTGATAAACTAATAGTGCTTCTTGAATGTCTAAGAATACTGAAGTGTTATCCCAGTCAAAAACTGCATATGGTGGATTGTTAGGATCATAATTAGGGCTAGTTTTGCCATAAGTTGCAATCAATTTATTAAGTTGATCACGGTTGAAGCTATCCCAATTACCTTTGATAAGTTGAGGAGCAGTAGCCTTAACTGTTTGGACACTGGCTACGGGATTAGTTTTAGCAACTTCTGCTAAAGCGTGCGTAGTAACCAAGCCTGTTGCTGCGGCTAATGCGATGATTAATTTACTAACTTTAAGCATAATGACTCCTGTTTGTATATATAACTTTGTATGTATAACTATTGGCCACTATAAGAAAATTGAGTAGAAAGAGGTATCTTGATTATTTGTCTAGCTGATATGAATCAGGGTGATAAAAAAATTTCCGATTTTTGTTATTATTAGAACTATTAATTTTGTTAAGCGGAATAAAAGGCTAACAAATTTGATAATAAGTTAGCCCCTTAACCATTAATCTTCTTTTTCAATGCCATTCTGTAGGTAATTTTGAATAGTCATTTTTTCAATTAAACCTACTTGTGCTTCTAACCAGTCAATATGATCTTCTTCTTCTTTTAAAATACGCTTTAGCATATCACGACTGACATAATCACCGCTACCCTCACAATAAGTAACCGCTTCACGTATATCAGCAGTAGATTTTTCTTTCTGTTTCAAATCACAATTCATCATTTCTTCGGTATTTTCACCAATTAACAATTTACCTAAATCTTGTAAATTAGGGATACCTTCCAAAAATAAAATACGTTCAATTACTCTATCTGCTTGCTTCATTTCTTTAATAGAGTAGTGGTAAGATTTATGGCCTAAACCCTCTAACCCCCAATCGTTATACATACGAGAGTGTAAGAAAAATTGGTTAATAGCAACCAGTTGGTTACCTAAAACTTTATTTAGGTATTGAAGAACAATTTTATCGCCTTTCATTTTTTATTCCCATTAAGACTTTTTTTTATTGTGCGTTGGGAAAGCAAAAAAGTCAAATAGCCTTGAGTATTAGGCGATTGAACAAGAATGAGAATTACAATTATTTTTATTAAAAGTTAACTAACTCGGCTGGATTAAAATGAGCTACCATAGGATTACTTAATTGTGATTCAGTAATAGTCTCTTTAACTATTTGTTTAGCTAAACAACCACATTTACCGCATTGATTAGCAATATCAAGTGCTTGTCTAACTTCTTTATAGTTACAACAGCCATCATTCACAGCATCACGTATATCTTTATCAGTAATACCTTGGCATAGACAAACGTACATCTTATTTATTACTCCACAATAGTAAGTAATGTAAATGTTAATTTAAATGATAATCATTGTCAACAAGTTATTAGTAATTATTCTTATTAATTATTTTATGATAAATCAATTAGTTAAATTTAATTTTTGATGTAGGGGAGAAAAATTTATACCTTTTGCAATAAAACAATCTATTTTATCAATAAGTTGTTGTTGGGCTGCTAATGCCTCTTGCTCTGTAGTGAAAGAGGCAAATAAACAAGCTCCTGTTCCTGTCAGTTTAGTTGGTGCTAATTTACTCATTATTGAGAAAGTATCTAGCACAGCAGGGTAGTGATTCAGAACAATAGCTTGGCAATCATTTTGCCCTTCAGTGGTCAATGCCTGCTGATAGGTGATGGCAGGTGTGTTTCTAGGTAACATGGGATCGCTAAATATAGTGGCTGTACTAATGGCCACTTTAGGAATAGCTACTAGAAACCATAATTCAGGTGGAGTAATAGGTGTTAGTTGTTCACCTACTCCTTCTGCAAAAGCAGCTTTACCTTGTACAAAAACAGGTACATCTGCACCTAATTGTAGACCTAGTTTAGCGAGTGTTGTTAAATCAAGGTTCAATTGCCACAGTTGGTTCAAGGCTAATAATGTAGTCGCTGCATTTGAGCTGCCACCTCCAATTCCACCACCCATAGGTAGTTTTTTATCAATCCAAATATCAGCACCTAATGAGGTTTTTGCGTAGTTCTTTAAAAGATTTGCTGCTTTAACAATTAAATTATCATTATGGGGGACATTTTCAAAAACAGTATGTAGCTCGATCTCACCATCTTCACGACAATTGAAGGCTAATTTATCAGCATAATCTAAAAATTGAAAAACAGTTTGTAAGTTATGATAACCATCTGCACGTTTGCCAAGAATATGTAGAAATAGATTTAACTTGGCTGGTGCAGGTAAAACTAATGAGGCATGATCTGGAAATAAATTAGTCATTGGTTAATCTATTATTAGTTAATACTAGCAATCTCTTTGCCCATTTTTCTTAGTGTCCATTGTTTAGTCACCAAGGTAACACGAATGTCTTGGTTGTTAGCAATAATACGTTCAGGCAACCAGTAACCAGCATGATTTTGGTAGTCGCGGTATTCTATTGTCCAACCAGCTTGTTTTAATTCTTGCAAACGGCTATCCATATTTAACGTATGGGTATAAGGTGTATCTGGGGCTGGTAGACCCTTTATCCACCAAATAAGATTTGATACAGGAATATTCCAACCTAGTTGTTGTTGTAATAATTCTTCTGGTGTAGCAGCGGTGTAACGACCTTGTCCTGAGATCTCAATAGTTACATCACCTTTTTTGCCCACTATTCGGGTAGCGCCACGGCCCAGTGGTCCAGAAAGACGAATGTCATAATAATCAAATTGTTGTAACCAAAATAAAGTAGCACTACCTGATTCTTTACCTGCTCTAATTCCAACCTTACCATCTACTTGCCAAGTAGTTAGTTCAGCAATTTTATTTTGGTGTTGTTGCCAAACTTTTTCGTCAGGTCCAATTGTCTGTGGAGTTTTTTTAGTAGTGAAAAGTCCGCAACCTGTCATTAATAATAGAAGACTAATAATGAGTGTTGAGCGTAGATAAGAAAATAACATGATCTATAATTCCTCAGCTCCAGTTAAGCGTTTAATAGTTTTTTGGAGTGTTTTATTCGTTGGATTGTCTTTTAATGCTTTTGACCAAATATCTTTTGCTTGTTGTTGCTCACCTTTTTTCCACAATACTTCACCTAAGTGAGCAGCTACATCTGGATCAGGATAGCTATCATAAGCTTGTTGTAAGTATTTTTTCGCAGCTGTTAGGTCACCAAGTTTGTATTTGACCCAGCCAAGGCTATCTAAGGCAGCAGGATTCTCTGGATTTAGTTTTAATGCACGTTCAATCAGTGTTAAGGCTTCCTGATAACGAGTAGTTCGGTCTGTTAAAATATAGCCTAGCGCATTGATGGCAGAGTCGTTATTAGGTTCAAGTCGAATAATATAACGTAAATCTTTTTCTGCCTGTGGTAAGTTATTACTTTGCTCGGCTAATAATGCTCGGCTATAAAGTAGGCTAGTGTTTTTAGGATCAGCTTTTATTGCTTGGTTAATTATTTGCCATGCCTGTGGTAATTTATCTAATTTTTGCAATTCCTCGATCTCAAACAGATAGAGGGGTATAGCTAAATCTGGCTGATTCTTACGAGTGGCGGATAAGAGCTGTTGAGCTTCAGCCGTTTGATTACGCTCAAAAAGAATTTTAGCAGTATTGGCAATAGCTGCTAAATAGTTTTCTCCACCAGTGACTTGTTTGTAATTAGCTAGCGCTTGGTCTTTATCGCCTTTTTCATTATATGCAGTAGCTAGGTAATAATAGACTGCATCGGAGTTGATACCATTAGCTAACATTGTTTGTAGGTAACTGATTGCTTCATCCCATTCTTGGTTTTCCAAACAAATCAATACCAGAGCAAAACGTAACTCTTCATCTTCAGGATATTGTTTACTTAATGTTAAAAATTGTTGTTTAGCTTCAGATAGTTTACATTGGCTAATTAACCGATGAGCAAAACTTAAACGTAATTTTTTATTTTCAGGACGATTTTTAACTTCTTTGTCCAATAGTGCTAATGCTTCCTCAGGTTTGCCTACACTTTGTAATAAGAAAACTTTTAATAGCACCACATTATTTTTTTTCTGTTGCTCTATGGGTAGTTTTTGAAGGGTAGTTAATGCTTCTTCAGCTGCCCCATTTTCAGCAAGCAAAATGGCTTTAGTGTAAGTAAGTTTGGCATTACTAGGATGTTTAATGGCAAGTTGATCAATACTTACAATGACTTCTTGGCGTGCTTTTTGAGTGAGATTGCTGTTGGTAAGGTCTAAAAAATCCAGTTGTTCAGTACTAGCTAATACTTTTTCAAAGTAAGGTGTAGCCTCTCGACCACGTTCGTTTTTAGCTAACTCAACCGCAGCAGCTCTATTAGCCTCTATGTTATTGGGTTCGATAGAAGCCCATAATAAAGCCATATCTAACTGTTGTTTACTATTGTCTAGATAGCTAGCCATTTGATAAGCACGTTCAGCTATCTTGGGGTCTTTAGTTTGTTGAGCTTGGTTTACATAATTTTCTAATGCTAAGTCAAACTGCCCCCGTCGCTCTGCAAATTCAGCAACAAGAAGAGCTGATAAAGAATCTTTAGTGAAAGGCTTTATAATAGTTTCTTCTTTTGGTGATGTATCTGTTA
>JBEBWU010000120.1:0-6300 GCA_040391985.1 Entomomonas sp.
GCTTATTAACTCTTTTCTCATAAAAATACATACCAAAACAAACAATACATACAACTACAGCATATATTGTAGCGAAACTGAATGTAAGACTATGGCCACCATCAATAATATTTAATATGGCATTAAGCTGTGCATATAAACACAACAACAGAATAATCGAACCATTAACTGTAGCTACCATAGGTTCAAAATGCCAGAAACCAAATTGAAAACGGTTGGTCGATTCTTTTGCCATTAGTTTAATAACCAGTACTGATAAAATTGACATGGCCGTATCGATGGTAGAAAAGATACCATCAAACAAAATTGACTGTGAACCTGATAATAAACCGAACACAATACCAATAGCTGCAATAACTAAGGTTACACTGATTGATAATTTAAAAATCTTAACTTCTTTTGCGGTACTCACTGCCTATCCCCATCAATTAAAAAATAATTGGGCTGTCATACCATATAGTAAATTATTAGAATAAAAATGGATATTTAGACTTCTTTCTAGTGAACTACTCTAAACTAAGAGCAGCCCACTATTCAGAATTAGTTGGAAGCTAATGCTTGTTTTTGAATGGCAAAAATTTGTTCAATACCTTGTTTAGCTAACACTAACATACTATTTAACTCTTCTGGTTGGAATGGTGCGCCCTCAGCTGTACCTTGTACCTCAATAAAGCCACCAGCATCTGTCATTACTACATTAAGATCAGTTTCTGCGCTAGAATCTTCTAAATAATCTAAATCTAAAACAGGATGGCCTTGATAAATACCCACAGAAACAGCAGCAATAAAATGTTTAAATGGGTCTGTTTTTAGTTGTCCACGTTGCTTCATTACTTGCAAGGCATCCACTAAAGCTACTGATGCACCTGTAATAGAAGCAGTACGCGTACCACCATCAGCTTGGATAACATCACAATCTATATGTAGGGTATATTCACCTAACTTGGTTAAATCAAGAGCGGCTCTTAAAGAGCGTCCAATTAATCGTTGGATTTCTTGTGTACGACCGCTTTGCTTACCTTTTGCAGACTCTCGTTGCATACGCTCCCCAGTTGAACGAGGTAACATTCCATATTCAGCTGTTAACCAGCCTTGCCCTGCTCCTTTTAAAAATCTAGGAACATTCGCCTCAACAGAAACTGTACAAATAACTTTAGTATCACCGAACTCAACTAATACAGAACCTTCTGCATGTTTAGTATAGTTTCTGGTAATCTTAATAGAACGTAATTGGGCTGCCTCGCGTCCACTAGGTCGTTTCATAGTCTTTCCTAATTCTCTAAACTTAAATTAAACTAATATTGTATATCATACCCTGAAATCATTACTTCTTGTGTGTCACTCCAATTTGTGTAGGTAAAAAATAAAAAATAAATGCAGAAAATACCGTAAATAAACCCACACCCAAGAATGTCCCCTGAAATGCAGGCAATACTTCTATACTATTAACAGCAGGCTGACCACCATTAAAATAAGCTAATAATATGGCAGAAATAGCCACACCAAAACTGATTGATAATTGAACAATCACTGCTAATAAAGCATTGCCACTACTTGCTAAATCGTCATCTAACTGAAAAAGCGCCACTGTATTCATAGAAGTAAACTGTAAAGAGTTTATCGCACCAACAGCACCTAACATTGCTAATAACACTACAAATGGCATTTCTTTATCAACCAATGAGAAACTACAAATTAATAAGCCAAGTAATAATGTATTAACTGTTAATACCCAACGATAACCAAAAAAATTAATAACATAGCGTACTAATGACTTAGTTAATATGGCACATAATGCCAGTGGTATCATCATCATGCCTGCTTCTGCGGGTGAATAACCTAAAGCAAGTTGTAATAATAAAGGGATTAAGAAAGGTAAAGAACCATTTCCTAAACGAGCAAACAGGTTTCCTATAATACCTATAGAAAAGCTACGAATTTTAAACAAACTGGGAGGAAAAAGTGGAAACTCAAATTTAAAAGCATGCCACCAGTATCCTACAAAACAGCTAAATCCTAGTACAAATAGCAGAGTAACCATAGTAGAAGGTAAATGAAGTTCAGATAATCCTTCCAATGCAAAGCTAATCATTACCATAGCACTGCCAAACAGGATAAACCCTATAAAGTCGAATTTAGTACGTATCGCACCACGTAGGTCTGGCATAAATTTACAAGCAACAAAACAACCCACCGCACCAATAGGTACATTAATTAAGAAAATCCAATGCCATGAAAAATACTCAACTAACCATCCGCCTACAGTAGGCCCTAATAATGGCCCTAGTAAACCTGGAATAGTTACAAAACTCATAACCTTAACAAATTCGCTACGAGGATAAACTTTTAAGATAACCAAACGTCCTACTGGCATCATCAAGGCACCACCTAGCCCCTGAATAACACGCCCTATGACCAACACAGGTAGAGACCAAGCCGCCGCACAAAAGATAGATCCTAAAGTAAATAATGCCACAGCAAAGAAAAATACTTTTTTAGTACCAAATCGATCTGAAATCCAACCACAAACAGGAATTACCAATGCGACAGTAAGCATATAGGCAATAATAGCGCTTTGCATTTGTAATGGATTAACTTTTAAATCAGCAGCCATCGATGGCAAGGCAATATTTAAGATAGTTGCATCCAAACTTTGCATGAAGAATGCAATAGCTACAATCCATGGCAAGAGTTTTTTTACTTGTGCAGAAATATCCAATGGTGTTACAGGCATAATAATTAACTATTCAATTACATTAAATGATCGATATATAGTTTAGGGTATATCTACCCATTTACTAAACAAAATACTTTATAATTTAAAATTAACTTATTAGGTAAGAAAGTATTTATGATAATTCCTCACCATTTACTTGATCCAGAAATACTGAAGAACCTTATTGAAGACTTTGTCAGCCGAGATGGTACTGATAATGGTGATGAAACACCACTAACCACCCGTGTAGAACGAGTCAAGCATGCACTTGAAAAACAACAGGCTTATATTGTTTTTGATCAACAAACAGAAGCCTGTTCATTAATGTTAAAACAAGATATCCCTAAGGAGTGGCTTGCTGATCTGTAACATTATCTTCTTCAATAATTTTGTCTTCTACAATTAAATCATCACTCTCAGGTGATTCTACTTCACAGGGTGTTAACCATGACGCCAAACTACCCTCTAAAATACTAGATTCTGCTTGTTCTATTGCAACTAAAGCAGCTCGTATTCTCTCAAACCAACATTTATCTAATGATTCTGGTAATTGATCAACCCTAGGTAGAGGCCAAGGGCTATGAGTAACTAAGCGTTGAATAGGGTACTGATTAATATCTCGTGAAAGCACCCACGCAGACCCATTATTAACCTCATACACTAACTTTTCTTTCTTAAAAAATGCTAATAATTTTGCCCACTCATCTTCAGGTAAAGACCAACCTGCGGCTTGTACATCACGGTGATTAATGGCCCTTCCTTTTAACTGACCATCATAGAGAACTTTAAGCACTACTAAAGCAACCACTAACTCTGGAACATCTCGTTGACGCATATAATGACGCAAACCTAAACAGCAACAAAGCTCACAACCAATTAACACGATAATCCAAGAAACATAAATCCACAATAAAAACAAAGGGAAGGCAGCAAAAGCACCATAGATTAATTGGTAACTAGGGAAAGTCTTTACATAAAGACCAAATAAAGCACGAGCAGATTCAAATAAGGTAGCAGCAACAATGGCGCTAATTAAAGCATGTCTAATAGGAACACGGGTATTTGGAATAGCCGCATAAAATAAAGTAAAACCACCCGCTGTTGCAATAAAAGGTGTAAACCTTAATAAATCGGCAATCCACGGGTTAGCATCGGTATCAGAGAAAAATGACAGTGACATAATGTAAGTACTGGCAGCAAAACTAGCTCCAAGCAATAAAGGGCCTAAGCTTAATAGTGCCCAATACAATAAAAATCGGGCTAAACCGCGCCGAGCTTTTTGTACACGCCAAATTGTATTAAACGCTGACTCAATGGTCACTAACATCATAAAAGTAGTTACTATCAAAAAGATAATACCAATCCATGTTAGATTTCTAGCTTGTGAGATAAACCCATTGATATATTCAAAAATCTTATCACCAGCAGAAGGTAAGAAATTATTAACAATATATTCTTGTATTCTTACCTCAATCCCTTGAAAGGCTGGAATACCAGAAATCATTACAAATACAACGGTCATAATAGGTACAACTGCAAAAAGCGTTGTATAAGTTAGTGCGCCAGCGTTTTGAGTTCCCCTGTCCTCAAAAAACCGTACTACTAAAAAACGAATAAACTCGTAAAAATCAACCACATGTTTCCGCATAAACAACCTTTATCTTGGCAAGTTATTAAGATAAGTTGTAACATCTTCTCAAACAACTTAACAAATACACAAGTTAAAATACACTAAGTCACCATACAATTAAGGTATTTATAATGACTGAATATGTTTTCTATCATAATCCCCGTTGCTCAAAATCACGACAAGCACTTTCATTACTTGAAGAAAAATCAATTACACCTACTATTATTCACTACTTAGAAACACCGCCTGATAAAAAAACTCTGAAAGAAATATTGTCCAAGTTAGGTATTTCTGCTCGCCAATTACTACGTACAGGTGAAGATGAATATAAAGAATTAGGTTTAGCTGACGACTCATTAACAGAAGCTAAATTAATTGATGCTATGGTAAAACATCCTAAGTTAATAGAACGTCCTATTTTAGTAGTAGATAATAAAGCTGTAATTGGTCGCCCACCCGAAAATGTTTTAGAGCTAATTAAGTAATCTTACCAATTTAATACTTGTTTAACAAAAGGAATTGTTAACTTGTGACGTGCTTCTAAGGAAGCTTTATCTAATTTATCTAGCAACAGAAACAAATTTGCTAAGTTACGTTCTTCACGAGCTAAAATAAAATGCCCTACATCATCAGATAATGTTATACCTCTTGCTGATGCTCTTAGCTGTAAAGCTTTTAATTTATCTTCATCAGAAAGTGTATGTAATTGAAAAACCAGTGCTAATGTCAATCTTGATTGTAAATCAGCCAACTCAAGTTTAAGTTCCCTTGGCGATCTATCTGCAGCAATTAACAAATATTTACCGCTATCACGTAATCGATTAAATAGATGAAATAAAGCCTCTTGCCAAACTTTATTGTTAATTATTACTTGTATATCATCCAAACAAACTAAATCATATTGTTCTAAATTTTCTAGAATCTCTGGTGTATAACAAACTAACTCAGTTAATGGTAGATAGATGGCATTACGCCCTGCTAGTTGCAACTGCAAACAAGCTGCTTGCAATAAATGACTACAACCAACCCCCTTACTACCCCATAAATAAATTAAGCTCTCTACCCAGCCTGCATTAGGATCACAGAGCCGCTCTACATAATTTAAGGCTGTAGCATTACTCCCAGCATAATAATTACTAAAGGTAACATCATCGGCCAAATGAATGCTCAGCGCTAATTGAGTTGGCTTATTCATTTACAAATCACTTTCCTGTACTAGTCGCACATTATCTGCTTGCATCGTATAAACAGCATCTGCCAAGTCATTAGTTACTTGTTCAATATGTAATTTCCCAATTACCCAAATAGGTTCATAAATATCATTAATTTGGATTCCTTGGGGGTAATCAATCAATACTATTTGGTTAGGAGGCGGTGGTGGTACATGAATACAAGCACCTGGATAAGGTACTATAAATAACTGTGTTACTAGACCTTGTTTATTATTTTCAATTGGTACAGGATAGCCACCCAGCTTAATTTGTTTACCTTCTAAACTAGCCACAGTATTCTTAGAATACATAACTGCAGGTAAATTATCCCTTTGCTTTAAACCACCTTTAGTTTCAAAGGCTCCTGGCGCTTCTTCTGTATCATGACTTATCAAATCAGGCATATTTTCTAATGCTTGTTGATCTTGTTCTGGCATTAATTCTAACCAGTCAGTTTCTACTGGTTCAGCATAAACATGAGTAACTATAATAGATAAACTTATTATCAATAATTTTAAAAATTTAATCACTTAATGCCTCGTGTTTATAAAGATAAATCCTTCTCTAACTCCATTGCTTCCTTATATAAGGACATAATTTTATCCAGTTTCCCTGCATTCCTACAATTTAATAAAATAATATTTCTTGAACAAGCTCCCCAAAAAAGATCCATATCTTTTTTATAAAAAGCTAAATAGCGTTGTTGTTTTTTAAAAAACACATAATCAAACCAGACTGGCATC
>JBEBWU010000121.1:0-6266 GCA_040391985.1 Entomomonas sp.
TTATTTTTACAATTGCACCAAAAGGCAAACTTTTATTACACCGTAAAATTGCCTTACTAAGAGATACTGACTATCAAGAAAATGGCGACTTATTAGCTAATACATTAAATAAAGATTTTGATAGATTATACTTGGCTTTACAAGGAGTTAGTCAAGATAATACCAAAACACTTAGAGTAGAAGATGCTAACGGCGTTCCAGCATTATCTTATGCAGAGAATAGAGCTAATAAACTATTAGGATTCGATAGCCAAGGACAGCCTTTGCTTATCAATACTAGTTCTGGCAGTGCTTTAGAATTAGCCAAAGACCTAGCAGACCCTAATAGCCCATTAAAAGGTGCAGGGATGTTAGGCTATAACGAAAATCTTAATTATCCTAATAAAACTGTAGGCTCTGCTTTAAAAACAATTCCTAAGATTACCATTTCTATAAATGAACCTAATAACTCCATAGGATCAGAGGGAGAAATTTGGTTACAATTAGAGGATGAATAATGACTATTCTCATTAAAAAAAATAACCAATGGCTTACTATAAAAAATATCCATAATTATCAAAATAATCAATGGAAAAATATTAAGCAATGCTATGCAAAACAATCTGGCACTTGGCAAAGTGTTTGGCAGAATGTAATTATTTTTATTAATGATACACCACAAACAAGCATCAACATTTTTGAGTTAATGGGAAATCCGACTTCAACAGGGAACTATATTTTTATTAATAACGCAGAAATAGTTGCAAATTATGGAGAACCTGCATTAAAAACAGGAATTTTTCCAAAAAAATCAAAACTTACCATTATTAATAACTCTTATATTAGAGGATATGGTGGTAATGGTGGATCATCAAGCAGTGATGGACAGCCAGGAGGGGATGCCATTTTTGTTGACTTCCCTTGTGAAATTGATAATCAGAATGGTTTTTTGTATGCTGGAGGTGGTGGCGGCGGTGGCATATATTTAAGTAATGGTGCTGCTCAATATCCAACATATTCAAAAGTAGGTGGAGGTGGTGGTGCAGGAAGCATATTTGGAATAGCAACTGAAAACTATTCTCACTCTGGATATGCTGGCGTATTAAGCCGAAACCCATCCAACGGAGATACTGTAAATGGTGGAAAAGGAGGATACACAGGTAACAATTATGTTCCAGGAACTGCTTTTATGTATGAAGCTGGAAATGGTGGTAGTTTAGGTGAACATGGGGCAGCTGCAAAATGGATTTCAGGGCCAATGAAAAGTATACAAGAACTTTATGCAGGTGGAGCTGCTGGCTTAGCTATCAATAAAAATAATCTTGAAGTTACTGTCTTAAATATCAATAAAGAAAATATTAAAGGTGAAATTCGATGAGTAATTCAAATAATTTTGTTATTGCTAAAGTTGATCCTATCAATAAAACAATGGTAATTGACTGGGGATACACTCGTTTAAATCACAGAATACCTAATCAAATATTAGAAAACCCTAACCTATCCCAAAATGAAATAATTAAGTTAATAGAAAAAATGCGACCAGAACAACCAGAGCCTATTGAAATTCCAAAGAGTTTACAATTACTAATTGATAAAACTGATCAAGAATTAAGCCAACAAATTATTCAAGATGAGATTTTATTATGAATGATAAACAAATAACTGTTAGAGGTTGTATTCTTTGCATTGGAAGTGGTGTAAAAGATGATACATTTACTAATCCTAATAAAAATATTGGGGAAATTAATCATTATATTTTTCCAATATTAGGAAGTGGTAGTGTTTCAAATAATCAGAAAAGCCTCTTATTAAAAGAAGGAATATTAACTGATCTAACAGAATTCGTAGATAATGAAATTCACTATCAAGTTTCTCAAGAATCTGAATGGGTTGCTTTTAACTCTCTTTTAGAAAGGACAATGAACATTCAAATAATCACAGAAACACCCTCTCACTTATATAAAAATACTATAGAAGAAACTATTTTTGTGGTTTTAAAAGGAGAGGTAACTATTAATGAAAAAAGTTTGCTTCCCTTTAAATCTGGTCGTTTATTTAGAAATAATGAAGCAAACATTGTATTAAGTAAAAATAGCATATTAGCGGCTATTACTTTTAAAGAAAAATAAACAAATCTTATAAATGTCTCCTTACTTTCAAACTAAAAACATATTCTTATAGATATTTTTTGCAAAAAAATGCTAGTCATTGCAGAATATCAACTAGATTAGTGTTTTTATTTAAGGCTCTTTTAGTTTGAGCTATCAGTAAGGGGATTTTTATATGCAAGACCCAAACAATCTTATTTGGATTGATCTTGAAATGACAGGGCTAAACCCTGATAAAGATGTGATCATTGAAATAGCCTCTTTAATTACTGATAGTCAACTTAATGTATTAGCAGAAGGTCCTGTTATTGCTGTTCATCAACCTGATGAGCTACTAGATGCTATGGATGAGTGGAATACAACCCAACATGGTCGCTCTGGTTTAACCCAGCGAGTTAAGGATAGTCAAATAACCACAGCTGAAGCTGAAGCTCTTACTTTAGAGTTTTATAAACAATGGGTTCCAGCTAATTGCTCTCCCATTTGTGGCAATAGCATCTGCCAAGATCGTCGCTTCCTTTATCGACTTATGCCAAAAGTAGAATCTTACTTTCATTATCGAAACTTAGATGTTTCCACTCTAAAAGAGCTAGCTAAACGCTGGGCACCAGAAATTATGGATGGCTTTAAGAAGAATAATACTCACTTAGCAATGGATGATATTAAAGACTCCTTAGCAGAGCTAAAATATTACCGCCAACACTTTATTCAATTGCCTGAATAAGTTATGACTACATTTCAACCTATTGTACTTGATAAAACCACAGCACCTAAATTATCCCCTCGTCCTTTAGATGCCCACAAAGGGCTATTTGGTCACCTCTTAATTATAGGGGGTGATCATGGTACAGGAGGTGCTCCACTATTATCAGCAGAGATGGCATTACGTGCTGGTGCGGGTATGGTTTCTATGGCCACACACCCAGAACATATTTCTGCTGCTCTAGCTCGTAAGCCTGAAATCATGTGTTTGGGCATTCATTCTGCTAATCAACTATATCCATTAACAGATAAAGCTACTGCATTAGTAGTTGGCATGGGAGTAGGACAAAGTGTATGGAGTCATAGTTTATTATCATTAGCTGCCACTATTAATAAACCACAAGTATGGGATGCTGATGCTTTAAATCTATTAGCAAAAGGAAAAGTTAAGCTACCAAAAGATAGTATTATTACTCCCCACCTAGGAGAGGCAGCAAGATTACTCAACTATGATATAAAAACTATTCAACAAGATAAAATACAAGCAGCTATTAAAATTAGACAACAATATCAGTGCACTGTAGTACTCAAAGGAAAAGGAACACTTATTGCTGGATTAGACAATAGCCTTACGCTTTGTGAACACGGTCATCCTGCAATGGCTGGAGCAGGCTTAGGTGATGTATTAGCAGGTTTAATAGGTGCTTTACTTGCTCAACACTTATCAGCAACAGAAGCTGCACAACTTGCTGTATGGTTACATGCTAAAGCTGGGGAACAATTAGGAAAACAAGGCAGGGGTTTATTAGCAAGTGATTTATTCCCTGTTATACGCCAATTATTAGAAGAACATTGCCCATGCCTATAATTTTTACAGTTGATGAACCTACCATGTTACAAATAGCCACCCAACTAGCAAAACTCAGTGAAGGGATCGGTGTGTTTTATCTAAAAGGTAATCTAGGGGCTGGAAAAACTACGTTCTCAAGAGGTTTCTTACAAGCATTAGGTCATCAAGGTACAGTAAAAAGCCCAACGTTTACGCTAGTAGAACCCTACCAGTTGGCTACAGGTATGGCTTACCATTTTGATCTCTACCGTCTGGCAGACCCAGAAGAACTAGAATTTATGGGTATCAGAGATTATTTTACAGATAATTCTTTATGCTTAATTGAGTGGCCTGAACAAGGGCAAGGCGTGCTTCCTCCACCAGACCTACAAATAGCTATTGAACATTTACCTAATCAACGACAGCTAACACTCACTCCTTTTAGTGAAAGAGCTAGGCTTTGGTGCAATACTTTAAATACACTAAATTAAGTTATATTCTGTAAACAAATCTACCCATATCCCATTATTTAATAATGTGATACTTTGTGCGATACTGTACTAATTTTAGTGATAAATAAGCAACCAAATGGATCTATATAAATAACCATTGCTTTAAAAATATAGAGACTCTTAATGGCAATAAAAAGGCTGTTTGTAAATACAGTAGGTGTTTTACTACTACTTGTTACTTTTAATGCATTTGCAGAAACGACAATCAAGGGAGTTCGCCTATGGCGTGCCCCTGATAATACACGCATTGTATTTGACCTATCAGGACCTGTTAAACATAACATGTTCACACTCAGTGGTCCTGAGCGAATCATTATTGATATTAGTAATATAACGTTAGCAACCTCTTTAGATGATTTAAATCTTAAAGATACTCCTATCACTAGCGTCCGTAGTTCAGCTCAAGGCAGTAAAGATATTAGACTTGTTTTTGATCTTTCTACCAAAGTAACACCTAAAGTCTTTACCCTGCCTCCCAATGAACCCTATGGAAACCGTTTGGTAGTTGATTTATTTGATAATGTATCAACTCCCTCTACAACTACAATCACTACAAAAACTGAACCTGCCACGACCACAACCACTGTTACTACAACTGCCCCCTCTCCTACTGTTACCAGAAGTCGGGACATTATTATTGCTATCGATCCAGGTCATGGTGGCGAAGACCCTGGTGCAATAGGCTCTGGCGGTAGAAAAGAAAAGGATTTAGTGCTACAAATTGCTAAAGAATTACAAAGAGAACTTAACCAACAAAATGGTTTTAAAGCTGAACTCACGCGTAAAACAGATTACTTTATTCCATTAAGACAACGCCCACAAATCGCAAGAAAAATGGGAGCTGACCTATTTATCTCAATTCATGCAGATGCTGCACCTAAAGCAGCTGCATATGGTGCATCTGTATTTGCTATTTCTGATCGTGGCGCCACTTCAGAAACAGCTCGCTGGTTAGCAGATACTGAAAACCGATCAGACTTAATTGGTGGAGCAGGCTCAGTGAGCTTAGATGGTAAAGATCAAGTGCTTGCAGGTGTATTGCTAGATTTATCTATGACTGCTGTAATGTCATCTAGCCTCGACGTAGGCCAAAAAGTATTAGATAACATGGGCAAAACAACAGCGCTTCATAAGAAAAGAGTAGAGCAAGCAGGCTTTGTGGTACTAAAATCTCCAGACATTCCCTCTATTTTAGTAGAAACTGGCTTTATCTCAAATCCAAATGAGGCAAGAAAGCTAGCAACTAAAAGCCATCAACAAGCACTGGCCAAATCTATTCGAACAGGTGTTGTTGCTTACTTCCAAAAAAACCCTCCACCAGGCACTTACCTAGATCAACTACGTAATGGTGGACAAGTTGCGGCATCTACTCATAAAGTAGCCAAAGGAGATACATTAGGCGCTATTGCCATAAGATATGGTGTAAAAATAGCTGACCTTAAAAAAGCTAACAACCTTACTAATGATAATATACGGATTGGTCAAACCTTAAAAATCCCTGCAAAATAATGGAATTGCTATGTCACAAATTCATTTACTTAGCCCTTTACTAGCTAACCAAATAGCAGCAGGAGAAGTAGTAGAAAGGCCTGCTTCAGTAGTTAAAGAGTTATTAGAAAATAGTTTAGATGCAGGTGCTAAACGTATAGATATAGATATAGAGCAAGGTGGTACCAAACTATTACGTATTCGTGATGATGGCTGTGGCATTATTTATGATGACCTCACACTTGCATTAGCTCGCCATGCCACTAGTAAAATCAATGATCTAGAAGACTTAGAACATGTTTGTAGTTTAGGTTTTCGGGGTGAAGCATTAGCTTCCATTAGTTCCGTTTCTAGGCTTACTTTAACTTCACGCACAGCTGATGCTGAACAAGCATGGCAAGTTGCTACTGAAGGTAAGCAAATGGAAAGCAAAATACAGCCAGCAGCTCATCCTAAAGGAACTACTTTAGAAGTTAGGGACCTATTCTTTAACACCCCTGCTCGCCGTAAGTTTTTAAAAACCGAGAAAACAGAATTTGATCATATTCAAGAAGTGGTCAGACGTTTATCGCTCGCTCATTTTGAAGTGGCTTTTCACCTTAACCATAATGGTAAAACCATATTCTCACTACACCCAGCACGTGATGA
>JBEBWU010000122.1:0-6252 GCA_040391985.1 Entomomonas sp.
AAACGATCTTGCAAAGCGATGGTCTAATATAAAATAGGTGAAAACTATTGGAGTAAATAATGAATAAGTTAGGGTTATGTGCGTTATTATTAGTAGCTGTTCATAGTTGGGCAGAGCCTTTAGAAAAGCCTGGGGTTACTTATGAAAAAAAACCTAGTGGTCGAGTCTATGGTAGTGATGGTAGTGTTTATGATAAATTACCAACAGGTAAGGTGTACGATACACAAGGCAAAGCTTATAGTAGTAATGGTGGGCAAGCACCTACTGGAACGGCTAGTGGTATTGCTAAACCATTACCTAGGGCTAATACAACAGGTGGTACATCAGGTAATATTAGGACAGGTGTACCGAGACGTTAATAGATATAGCTATAAGTATGGTTACATTGATAAACAGTAAGTGATTAAGGAGAAGAGGGTTGATAAAGCAGCTATTAGTAATAACATTGTTAGGGGGACTTACTGCTTGTGTAACAACCACTGTTTATAAAGACCTCAGTGTGGTCGGTACTGATAAAGCAAAAGGCCAAGTATTTATGGGGTTTGATTATGATTCTGACATTATACCTATAGTGAATCATGAGCATGCTTTAGGGGAAGTTATTATTCAATGCCAACGTTGGGGCTATAAATCAGCCTCCTTAAAATCAGATTATGATATTAAGTGTGGTGAAGGAACAGAGAATAGTTGTAAGCGTTATGTGGTGGCTTATACTTATCAATGTTTAACAGAGCAAGATATAGAAGCCTATGAAAAAGGTAATCTTGATTTAACTGAAGATAAATCATCTGCACAATAAGAGCCTATCTCATTAGGCTATTTTATTTGTCATTTTGAAGAGAGCAGTGCTCAAAATCCTCACATACTGCGTGTATGCTGCGGTTTCTCCGCGTTGTTCCTGTTCAAACTGACAGCAACAATTACGCCTACTGGGATAGGCTCTAAGCGGTTATGCCTTAGTATTAATTATTAATTACAAAAGCCATTGCTTGACAAATTTTTGTTAAGCAATCAGGATGGCTATCATTTATTTAAAAAGAGTTATAAGGAAGTGATTTTATGGGGGCACTGAAAAAACCATTATTAAATATTCTTGTTAAAAGCATATTAGGGGCTGCTTTAGTTTTTTCAGCTACCACTGTTTTGGCAGAGGATAAATTACCAGCACAACAACAATCACAAGTGGCTGGCTATTATCGAATGATATTAGGGGATTATGAGATAACAGCTTTGTATGATGGTTTTGTGCAGATTGATAGTAAGCTGTTAAAAGGCATTACTGCTAAGGATGTAAATAAGCTTTTACAGGAAATGTTTGTTAACGATACTAATGGCGTACAAACAGCGGTTAATGCTTTTTTAGTGCACACCAATAAACACTTAATTTTGATTGATGCTGGTGCAGAAAGCTGTTTTGGTGATACGTTAGGTTCTATTGAAAATAATTTAAAAGCAGCAGGTTATACTCCTGAGCAAGTAGATACAGTATTGTTGACGCATCTTCATCCTGACCATGCGTGTGGTGTTACTAAAGAGGGTAAAAGGGTTTTTCCTAATGCAACCCTTTATGTGCCACAAGCAGAGGCGGGTTATTGGTTAAGTAAAAAATCAGAAGAGCAAGCGCCAGAAGCTGCGAAAGGGATCTTTAAAATGGCACAACAAGCTGTTGCACCTTATCAAGCAGCGAACAAATTTAAAACCTTTACTGATAGATTACCTGTTAATGAAGTACAGTTAATGGCATCACCTGGGCATACTCCAGGACATATGTCTTATCTAGTAACATCTAAAGGAAATAGTTTATTAATTTGGGGAGATATTGTTCATAGCCATGCGGTGCAGTTTACTAGACCCGAAGTGGCTATAGAATATGATTCTAACAGTGAACAAGCTGTTGCTAGTCGTAAAAAGATATTAGCTTATGCGGCTAAAAATAAATTATGGGTAGCTGGTGCACATTTACCTTTCCCAGGTTTAGGGCATGTTAGGGCTAATGATAAAGGCTATACATGGGTGCCTGTTGAATATAGTCCCATTTTGAAGAAGCAAAATTGATAAGACAAAGCCTCTAATAAGAGGCTTTTTTATTAGAGTTAAAATAATCCGTTTATTTGGGCTTTATAAAGGTGGCTATTAGGTGTTGTTGGAATCTAGCTAATATTATGGTTAATGCCTACAATAGTTAATAGTTTAGTTAGAAAAGTTTAAAGCATAGGGTAAGTGTAAATGGTTGGAATATTGGTGTTGCTATTAATTTCTACGGTTGTTTTGGCTTTATTAAAAGCGATACCTATGATATTAGCAGGGAAGATAGCAGATGCTAAAGATCCTAATTACCTTAAGGCCTTTATTTTATTTGCCATCATCTATGGGGTGGTGAGTGTTTATATTGCTATAACGGGTTCTCTTTATTTACAGAATGTACTTTTTATTTTGTTTGATGTGGGGATTTGTGTGATTGTGGCATCACTTTTATTAAAACCTTATGGCATTGTGGGAAGTAAGAATAAAGTAATGTTTTTTATAGCAGGAATTTTATTAAATATATTATTAATGCTAGCAATTGCATTACTTCTTTCACAGGGAACAGTTTCTGTATTACCTACTGCTTAATATTAATATTTGTGCTAAAGCACATATAAAATAATAGCTGTAATTTACTAAGCTAAAGTCTCCATTAATAAGGAGATTTAAATATGAAAATAAGAAATTTAGTAGTTGGTTTAGCTTTATTATCAGGTAGTGTTTTAACAGCACAAGCTGATACAATTATTCAATGTACTACACAACAAGCCCCTTATAATTATGTGATTACTGCAAATGTCACTAAGTCTGGTTGTGCGGGAAATGCTGCTTTTAAATATGAAACGCCACGGGCAGGATTACAGGTGATTCGGGTTTATGAGTTGGCTAATAATTTATCGACCCCTTGGGCAGTGACTAGTCGGGTTAACCCTAGTTCTTATGATAGTAAGATGGTGATTAATCCTGCTGTAGATGGTATGCAGGCTTGTGTGCCAGGTGGTTATATTCCTGCTGGATTTAGAACCACTAATCCACGTTCTACTAGTATGTGTCGCCATCCTTCTGATGCGGCAGGTGCTAATAATACGGTAACATTAAAGAAAATTTAATTTACTAATTTAGGTATAACAAAACCCCAGTCTTAATGGCTGGGGTTTTTGGTTGTATGTTTATTTTCTATACCATTGTTATGTAAATAGTCTGTTCCCCAACTGTACATAATATCTAAAACTGGTTTTATACTTTTACCAAGACTAGTCAGTGAGTACTCCACTTTGGGAGGAACTACTGGGTAGACTTTTCTTTGTAGTAGCCCATCTGCCTCTAGCTCACGTAGTTGTTGAGTAAGCATTTTAGGGGTGGCGCAGGGAATTTCTCTTCTTAATTCTGAAAAACGTAATATGCCGTTAGTCAATTTCCAAAGGATAAGCGATTTATATTTGCCGCCTATTAAATTAATAGTAGCGGCTAAGGGTGTGTGATCCATTGGTAATATGCTATTAGTGCTTGATTTTTTAAGATTTTTTGACATTCTTTAGTATCCTTTTGGGTACTATATTACAAAAAAGTGCATTCTTGTGGGATTGATATTTATAGCTAGAATAAACCAAAAGAGCAAGAAAGTAAGTATTGTTTTCTTTTAGTGTTTTAAATAATGAAAATTTGTAATTAAAGAGGTGAAAGGTTATGAGTAGCAATAAGGCATTGATTATTATTGATGTTCAAAATGATTATTTTCCAGGTGGGGTAGTTCCTTTATGGAATGCTAATGGGGCATTACAAAGTATTTTAAAAGCGGTAAAAAAAGCTAAGCAAGCGAATATCCCTATTATTTTTGTACAGCATATATCGCCAGATAATAGCGCTGCTGATTTATTTATTAAGGATAGCTATGGGGTAGAAATTCACCCTGAATTATTAAAAGCAGCACCTGATGCTACGATTGTGACTAAAACCAGAGCAGATTCATTTAGAGGCACTAATTTAAATGAGGTGGTGGATAAGTTAGGGGCTACAGAGTTGTTGTTTTGTGGTATGCAGACCTTTAATTGTGTGGGCTTATCGGCTATTTCAGAATCTGCGAAAAAGTATAAAGTGGCAATCCTTGCTGATTGTTGTACTGCAGAGGTACAGCATGTACATTTATTTGCCTTAGGTGGTTTTGGCGATATTGTCCCTATGGTGCAGAGTGCAGAGGTTTTAAATTAATAGTAAGTTCAGTTATAAAAAACCACCTTGTGACAGGTGGTTTTCTAGTTATTGGTTAATAAAATAATCCACTTGTTGTGCTTCAGTGGGGAGTGGTACTTCCCATTTGTAGAACATACCTTGGATTTTTTTGTTGGTAAGACTGGTGTCTCGTTTAGTATTGCGTTTGTAGAGTTCCTTTTCAGGGTGTTCTAAATAGACAATACGCACGTTAGCATGGTAGGCGTAGAGCAAGTCTAATGCTTTTTGCCTAACTTCACGGGTTAGGTGAGTAGCATTCCAAATAAAGGGTTGTTTCGCCCTTAACCATGCTCTTACATTATCTAGCACATAGTGTGCTGCCATACCTTCGTTTTGTCCATATTTTAGCCCTAGTTTTTCCCTTGCGTCATCATAGGAGGCCACAGGTAATTCAGGATAGTGGTTAGCTACCCAATGATTTTTACCACTAGCGGGTAAGCCTGCCATCATAATTACTTGTGAACCTTCTGTTGGATACAGGCTATAGTCTGGTTGTACATTAGCGCCACGAAAGTATTGGATACGCGTATAGTCATCAGCAAAAGAACGTGCTTGATAGAGACAGTTTTGTTCTAGCGCCAGCTCTTTAAACAGTTCTATTTCATCCAATACACGTTGTGTATCATTACAAATACGCCCTTGTATATCTGCTTTAGCAATAGCGCATAGCATCCATAAAGGCAGTTCCCATGACAGTTTGTGCAGTAAAAACTCAGGGGTTTTATCTTGCCTAATTTCTGCTAGGGCGTAGAAAGGCAGTTGATGAACGCTAATAATACGACAGATTTGTTCCCTTAATTGAAAAGGAACAGCCATTCGCCATAGTAATAGACGGCTGTTGGTAGCGCCTCGCCTTGAATGCCCTGGTTGACTGATTTTGCCTGTGGCCTCATCAATCATTGTGGTTTGTGGCTTGGCGATATCGTGTAATAACGCTGTCATAAACAGCACAAAACGTTCATCAGTATTTGCTTTGCTATACTCTGGTTGGTCCAGTAGGGCATTAATCACCATTTGAGTATGCGTCCAGACATCACCTTCAGCATGATAGTATGGATCTTGTGGGGTGGTGGTTAATGCTTGTAGTTCTGGAATAGCCTGTAACCAGTCTGTTAAATCGCCTGATTGCTCGCTGTGAGCAATCAGTTGGGTTAATGTTTGGTATTCCATTATTTATTCCTCCTTGCTTTAAGTGTAGACCAATCAACGGTTAGCTTAGGTGCATAGAGATCAACACCTGTTGCTAACTGGTTAGGAATAAAAGGTTGTTCGGAGTGATGTTGTTTGGCATCCAGTATGCTTTGTACAAAATCACGTCTTACCCATTTATATCTGCCTAGGGTGTGCTCGGCTGTTTCTAGTTTTAGGTACAGTCCTTCCATTAGGTCGGATTGATCACACTGTTGCCATGCTTTGTTTAAGTCGATTTGTTCCCGTTGTACAATCTGTTCAAAACAGTGTTTCCAGTTGGCTGTTTTTGCCAGTGAATGTTCTACTAAATCTAACAAACTTTGTTGTTTAGTAGGTGCTTCACCTGCATAGACTACAGGTACTGAAATAACAGGCCCATCAGCTAGTAGGGCATGGCGTTTTGCTGTAGATAAAAAGCATTGGTTGTGTCTATCCCACATATCAAACTCACAAAAGTAGTGGGGAAGTTGATCGTAGAAGATGGAGTGCTTTTTGTGCAACCATTCGCCATAGAGTATATAGCGATTTTCTAAACGATCGAATAACCAGTTTTCATGTGCTACAGCCCATTTTTTTAGTAGGTTAAATTGTCTTTCTCTACCACCACCAAGTAGGTAGTGACCACGAGATTGTAGTAGTAGCTCGCCTTGTTCTGAAAAGCTAATCGCACAGTTACCACCATCCAGTTTTTCTTCTACCACAATATATTGTCCTAGCAATTGTTGGTAGGGTACTTGACCTTGTTCGGTATCGCCTTGTTGCAGGCGTGAACCTTGAAGGTGAGGTGTTCGCGGATATTTAACCAGT
>JBEBWU010000123.1:0-6240 GCA_040391985.1 Entomomonas sp.
TTATAAGCATCAGATATTAGACACACCTTATTTAAAACCTTGGCGGTTATTTTTATGGGTGAAATCCATTGAATTAATTATGCAGTTACGCCCTAAGGCCATTAAGCGCTTTTTATTTCATCCTGTACCTAAGATTAAACAAGGTATTCGCTGGTATTACAAAATAGGGCGTAGGGTATGGTTTCACGAAGTGTTTAATTTTTTATTTAAAGATAAACGGGTAAAGCCTAAACAGAGTTTAAAAGACTACTGGGGCAATACAATAGTTGCTATAGAACAACCTGTATTGGCCAAGCCTAAACGTATTATAAGTAAAGACAATAATATGGTTACTGAATGTGTTGTTGAATAAGCGTTACTGCTTGTTGTATAGAAGTAGTGGCAGTATCAATGGTGAGTTGCTTAGTTAGCCAAGGCTCATAGTAGCGATCAGTGATTTTTTGCCATGAGGGTAATTTAAAGTGGGCGATATCAGTTAAACGATTTTCTGCGCGTTGTTGATGAATCGTTTTATCAGAGCAGATAACCTCTACTTCTAAATATTCACTAGCAGCCAATTTGGCTGCATTACGCCACGCTTCTCTCGTGATATTTAGGGGATTAACTGAATCAGCAATCACGTAATTACCCAGTTTAAGGTTTTCTGTTGCTAGGCTATAGCCTATACGATACCCCATGTCCTCCATATCTTCAGGCACTTTGCCTGTTAATGCTAAAGTATGCTCTATGGTGTCAGCCCGCAAGTAAGTGGCTTTTATTTGTTGGGCAAGTGCTTGAGCAATGGTTGTTTTACCTGTGGCGGGTAAACCACCAAAAATAATTAGCATATTAATTTCTCGTTATTTAATTTAAAAAATAAGCTTTATTGAGTATACCAACGATGATCAGTCACTATTGCGTGTACAGGAATATCCCAATTATTTAACTGTAATTTATCTACTTTTTGGCATTCATGGGCTAAGCCTAATAAATAAGGTTTATGCCAGCTTTTACGATTTTTTAAGTAACTCAGGTAACGGTCATAAAAACCACCACCCATACCTAAGCGTCCGCCGTACTCATCAAATCCTACCAGTGGCATTAAAATAAGGTCAAGCTTAACAGGTTTAACTTGATGGCTAAAATTAGCTACAGGCTGTTTGATATTAAAACGATTAAGTGTCCAACGTGTTTCAGGGGTAATACGTTGGAAGGCCATAGCAAACTTAGGCCAACGTTGTAAGATAGGTAGATAAATAGTCTTTTTATAACGTTGAGCTGCTTTTAATAGCAGATTAGGATCTATTTCTCCATCGTTTGCTAAATAAAGGCCAATATGTTGTGCTTTTCTAAATAAAGGGTGATGAATAACTTGTTTATAAAGATTTTTGGCGGCTATTTTCTGTTGTAATGGAGTAAGCGAACGTCTACGGTTGCGTAGTAATCGGCGTAGGGCTTGTGGGGAAAGAGTAGCGGCCGTAATTGTCATAATGATTAGGCTTAGAAAAGATAGAGCTCCAAAGATGCCGTTATTGGGTTAGCCCTTGAACCCAGAAGTTCAAGGTGGTGGCTACCGCAGACCTTTAGGCTTTCCGTGAAACGGACATGCACACCAGTCATTTGATAACCCCCGTTTAAAAGATTATCGGCTCAGGGACGTCTCCAATTGACGAACATCCGAGGAGTTAATTTCATTATACGCTAATTAGCTCATCTGTAAACAACAATTAAACTATTGGTGACTAATGTCGCTATTGTGTTGCAGTGCATTAAGCCTTTTTGCAAGCAAATATTTAATGGCTCATAATAGCTTTTGTTGAGCCCCTTTTTTGGATTTTTGCTCAAGTAACTCATAAGTAATATTAAGCGCTGCTGTCACTGCTATACGCTCAACACCAATCGCTTTACCACTCGCCCTAATTTCCCTCATCATTTTATCAAGATAGTCTGCTGCTTGTTGTAGCTCAAGGCGTTTATCTTCTGGGCAAGTAAGGTGATATTCTTTATCCAAGATATGTACAGTCATTGTCTCAGGTTGTTTCATAAATTTTATCCAATCAGGGGGAGTGATTTTTTAGTAATAACGCTACTAAATTATAATATCAGCATAATAGTTTTATTGGTAATCTGTAGCAGATTATACAGTTAATTTGCCTATTTGTTAGTTAAAGACTATTAAGAATTAATTAAAAATTATTTAACAAGGTATTGGATAAAAGGAAATAAATTAATTGTTAATCTAAATAATATGATATTTGATTATTTTACAGGAGTTTATTATGCCTCATTATATGGTTCAATCTATGAGTTCTGGCGCCTTACCCACAATCGTTTATTATCGTAGACAATCTAGTGCGCATGTGACACATGCTGAGTCTGGAGGATTTACTCAAGACGCAATAAATAATTATGCACAAAGACAACATATTGCTATTAATCAAGTAGTAGAGGGAAGATATCGATCTGGACAAGGAAGACCTAATAACCCAAATGCAGAGGAAATCTAGTTAAAGTATTTAGTTTAAAAGAGAGTACTTAAATAGAAGTACTTTCTTTTATAGTTGTTATACCGTATTCCTAAAACCTTATCATAAGCAACTTCTTGAGTTTTTAGGTATAATAAGCCTATTTTTCAAGAGTTATTATCTGTTATGTCACAAACATTATCTTCTGCTTATACAGGTCTAGCAAAATTATTAACTGAAGCAGGCCATTTTATTACACCAGCTGAATTACAAGGTACCTTATGGGGAAGAACCGTAGCTGGTGCTAATAGTCAGTCTTCTCAAGTGGTGCAGGAGTTATCTTCTTTTTTAGAAGAGGGTGAGTTAACAGAGTCTATCAAGCAAGCAGTCACTGGCTTACAAGAAATGGTTAATAAAGAGTTAACGGATGGCAGTGTTGCTGTTACTTTATTAATGCCTATTGATGATGAACCTTTAACTGATCGGTTAAACGCATTAACTGCGTGGGGCAATGGGTTTTTAGCAGGTTTTGGTATAGTCAAACAAACAGATAAATTACCTAAAGAAGTGTTAGAAATTTTAGAGGACTTAGCCTCAATCACGCAACTAGATACCAATATTGCAGCTGAAGATGAAGCCCGTAGTGAAGGCGATTATACGGAGCTTGTTGAGTTTTTAAGGGTTGCTCCATTACTAGTCGCTACTGAACTTAAAAGTAAACCTACAACAGAACAAACTGTGCATTAAGAATAGGATGAATAATGATCACCATTCCTGCTGCTGAATATCAAAAACGTCGTCAACACTTATTATCTGAGCTAGATGCTAATGGTATTGCAGTTATTGCTGCCGCCCCCATTGTAGAGCGTAATGAAGGGGTGGAATATCCCTATCGACAAGATAGTAACTTCCAATATCTAACAGGTTTCCCAGAGCCAGAAGCGTTATTAGTATTGATTCCTAATCGAGCAGAAGGCCAAGTAGTTTTATTTTGCCGTGATCGTGATCCTTTAATGGAAGTATGGACAGGAATTAGGGCAGGGCAAGAAGGTGCTATTAAGCAATATGGTGTTGACCAAGCATTTTCTATTAATCAACTTGATGAATTAATGCCCACTTTATTAGATGGTCGTAGTAAGGTTTATTCGCTAGTAGCTACTCAACACACTGTTCAGAAAAAACTAATGAAGTGGGTTGAAGTTGTTCGTAGTAGAGTAAGACAAGATGCTATAGCACCTTGTACTTTCAAAGCATTAGAGCCTATTTTGCATGAAATGCGCTTACATAAGAGTGAAGCAGAGTTAGCGGTGATGCAATATGCCATGGATGTTTCAGCTAAAGCACATATTCGAGCGATGCAAGAAAGTAAGGCAGGGCTTTATGAATATAGCCTAGATGCTGCTTTAGAATATGAATTTCGTAAAGGTGGCGCTCGCTTAGTGGCCTATAACTCTATTGTAGCCAGTGGTGGTAATGCTTGCATTCTTCATTATCAAGAAAATAATGCAGAGTTAAAAGCAGGTGATTTAGTGATGATTGATGCTGGTTGTGAGATTGATTGCTATGCCAGCGATATTAGCCGTACTTTCCCTGTTACAGGCAAATTTTCAGCCGAACAAAAAGCACTTTATGAAATAGTATTGGCCGCTAATTTAGCGGCGATTGGTGAGGTAGCACCAGGTAAACCTTATCAGGCTCCCCATGATATAGCTGTTAAAGTAATCACTGAAGGATTAGTTGAGTTAGGAATTTTACAAGGAAATGTTGAAACATTGATTGCCAACAAAGCATATACTGAATTTTACATGCATAGTACTGGCCACTGGTTAGGACTCGATGTTCATGATGTGGGTGCCTATCGTATTAATAAGCAGAGTCGTCCTTTTGAGCCAGGAATGGTATTAACCATTGAGCCAGGTATCTATATTGCACCAGATAATACAAAGGTTGCAGAAAAATGGCGAGGCATAGGCATTCGTATTGAAGATAATGTAGTAGTTACTGAAAAAGGTCATCGAGTGATGACAGCTAAGACACCAAAAACTATTGCAGAAATAGAGTCATTAATGGCTTGTTAAAATTAAAAAATAGACTGGAGAAAAAACATGCAGCAAAATGATCTCGTCATTATTGGTGGAGGTTTAGTTGGTGCGAGTTTAGCATTATGTTTGCAAGCAGCAGTACGTGAAAGAGGTTGGCGAGTAAAACTAATAGAGCCTTACTCTATAGAAGGTAACTACCAGCCGAGCTATGACTCACGTTCTTCAGCTATTTCTTATGGTTCAAAACTTATTTATGAGCAATTAGGGATATGGGACGCTTTATCTAAACAAGCAGAACCAATCACCTTTATTCAAGTATCTGAACGTGGTCATGGTGTGACCGTTAATTTAGATACTAAACAAGAAAATATCCCTGCGTTTGGTTATGTTATTGATAATGCATGGATTGGCAAATGTTTACTAGAAGCATTAGATACTGAAGTAATTCATTGCCAATATGATACTGAAGTACGTAAATTAGTACCTCAACCAGATGGCTATGATGTTATATTGGATGATGATGAAAAACTATCTGCAAATCTGGTGGTGTTAGCTGATGGTGGACGCTCTGATTTACGTAATCAATTAGGCATTCATGTTAAGCGTACGCCTTATGGTCAAACAGCGATTATTGCCAATGTAACACCAGGTTGCCGCCATATGGGGCGTGCGTTTGAACGTTTTACTGATCAAGGTCCCATAGCATTATTACCCTTAGCTGATAATAACTGTGCACTGGTACTTACGCGAGAGCATGAAGAAGCTGATAGATTATTAGCGTTATCTGATGCAGAGTTTTTAGTTGAATTACAAAAGGCTTTTGGTAATCGTATGGGAGAGTTTAAGCGTATTGGTGAGCGTCATAATTACCAGTTGGTATTAAGTGAAGCGCAAGAACAAGTAAGACCCCATTTAGTATTATTAGGCAACTCTGCACATGGTATGCATCCAGTGGCTGGGCAAGGTTATAATTTATCACTACGTGATACATGGGCATTAGCTCAAGCGTTGTTAAAATCAGATAAACCATTAGGTGACTTTGCTACGTTACAGCAATATATGCAACGAAGAGAATGTGACCAACACCGTATTGTAGGTTTTTCTGATCAAGTCACTCGTTTATTCTCCAATAAACAACCTGCCTTAAAAATAGGCCGTTTGTTAGGTTTGGGTTTAGCTGGTGCTAATCTAGTGCCTCCTTTAAAGCATTGGTTTATTTTACAGGCTATGGGTTTGGGTGTTCATCAGTAACCTACTGTAAGTCCATTTGTAAGCGAATGTTTGTAATTAAATGTCATTAAAAATAGCTCCTTTGGGCTAATTATTACCTTAAGGTAGCATTAACGAGCGATGTGACTTGTTGTAATCTGGTAAGTGAGAATTTAGTTTTTTATTTATTAGGTTTAAGGAGTTCTATTATGCGTTCATCAATGCTTTGTGCTTTGGCTTTAGCGGTGGCTAGTACAGCAACTCTTGCACAAACTACCACTACTACCACAACTACTCGTGAAACTACCCCTGCTACAGTAGATCATGTTACCACTCAAACGACTCATACAACGACAGAGCATGTTGTAACAGAAACCGTTAAAGAAATCCCAGCAGGCGATAAGAGTCAAATTGTGGCCAATGTGTTATGTCAGAATGTGCCACCTGTACAAAATCCTATAGCAGCTGTTAATGTATATAGCAATTATATTGATCAAGTATCAGAGCTATTTGCTAATAATTCACAAAATATGGCAAGTAATACC
>JBEBWU010000124.1:0-6237 GCA_040391985.1 Entomomonas sp.
GTTAAATGCTTGGCAACGTGAAAGCATATGGCGTCCTGTGAGTGGTATTACTATTACCCTTATTGTACTTACCATTTTTAGTATCTTACTAACTTTATCAATCACACGCCCATTAAAAAAATTAAGGGGAGCAGTGCATGATTTAGGTCGTACAGAATATCAAAAAAATAGTTTAGCTAATTTAGCCAATCGTAAAGATGAGTTTGGTTTACTAGCTAAAGACTTCAGTTTAATGGGTGAGCATTTACAAGCATTGATCGATAGTCAACGACAATTGCTTCGTGATGTATCCCATGAGTTACGCTCTCCCTTAACACGTCTAAAACTTACTACCGCTCTTTTAGAACGTGCGAATGATGAAGACAGAGAAAAACTTTCTAAACGTCTATCATTGGAATGCGATCGCCTAGAATCTCTTATTAGTGAAATATTAACACTGGCTAGATTAGACAGTGTACCAGTCAATAAAACCACTATCCCTCTAGCACCTTTATTAAAGAAACTACAAGAAGATGCAAAAATTACTGCACCTGACCAACAGATTAAACTTACTGTGCCTGAAACAATTACCATCAATGGTTGGGAAGATCGCTTAGAACGAGCCTTAGATAATCTAATACGTAATGCGTTAAGATTTAATCCAACTGACAAACCCATTGAAATAACAGCACAACAAGAAGCTAATAAAACACACATAACTATTAGAGATTATGGTGTTGGTGTTACGGAAGAGCATCTTGCTCAATTAAGTAAACCCTTCTATAGAGTACCAGGGCAAACCTCACAAGGTTATGGTTTAGGGTTAGCTATTAGTCGTCGGGCAATAGAAAGCCATAATGGACAAATTACATTTAGTAATCATCCTGAAGGTGGTTTTTTGGTGAAAATTATTTTGCCAACCAACTCAAATTAATGAGCGATAACTACTGATAACATTTATTAATAACTCTTTAAACTACTATAGGAACTTTTAATAGTTAACCTCCTCAAACAATATAAATAGTTTTCTATTTCCTATTACAAACTTTTATAAATAGAAAATAATTATAAATATTAAGGTTAATTATTATGCGTATTGTTATCGTAGGTGCAGGCATTATTGGGCTTACCTCTGCTTGGTATTTAGTAAAAGCAGGTCATGAAGTAACTATTATTGATCAAAATACTGATTCTGCTGAAGGCGCAAGCTTTGCTAATGGTGGTCTATTATCAGTAGGGCAAAGTGCTCCTTCCTCAGTTCCAGGTCTTCCTAAAAAAGCTCTAAAACAAATCTGGAAAAAGAACTCACCAATGAAGGTTAAACCTGATTTTTCCACTCATCAAATAAGATGGCTTTTACAATTTCTAAAACAATGTACTGCTAAAAATTATGCTATTAATTTGCATCGAATGATTAACATTGCAAACCTTACTCGCCAATGTTTTCACGCACTTCAAAAAGAAGCTAATATTGAATGTGAATTACGCTCAGGGGGTATCTTACAACTTTGTGAAAACGAACAACAATGGCAAGCAGCTCAACAACAATCAGAAAAATTAAAACAACTAAATATCAAAACTGAACTATTAACTGTTGAACAGCTTTATAAAGTAGAACCTAATTTAAGAAACAGTAAAAAGACATTAGTGGGTGGCTTACGCTTTGTTAGTGAAGAATGTGGGGATTGCTTAAAATTTGCTCGTGGTTTAGCCAATAAACTATCTGAATTGGGTGTCAAATTTGATTATAGCGTAACCGTTAAACAAATCCTTATCAATAAGGATCAAGTAGAATCTATTATTACTGATAAAACTACCTATAAAGCCGATGCTTATGTGATTGCTACAGGTGCAGAAACTTATCAATTATTAAAAGAAATTGTTTATATCCCCGTATACCCTGTTAAAGGTTACTCCCTTACTTTACCCATAACTGATACAAACAAAGCACCACAATATGCGATGATGGATATGTCATCTGCCGTTGCTATTACTCGTTTAGATAATAGAGTTAGGGTTGCTGGTTATGGCGAAGTAGTTGGATTTGATAAAACCATAGACAAGGAACATGTTAATAGTTTAAAAGAGATCTTTGCTAGTTGGTTTCCTGAATCTACCGATTTAACTCAGCCTAACCCTTGGGTTGGTTTTAGACCGATGACACCAGATGGTACACCCATTATTAGTAAAACCCCTATCAATAATTTATATGTTAATGTTGGTCATGGTATCTATGGTTGGACCATGAGTTGTGGTTCAGGCCAAATGCTAGCAGATATTATTGATAATAAAATATCAGAAACAGAAGTTGCTGATTACTCATTAAATCGTTACAAATAAAAATAAGGAGCAAATAATGCCAGTTGTAAAAGTATCCATGTTAGAAGGTCGTACCCCCGAAGTAAAACAAAAAATTGCAAAAGATATAACTGATTCATTAGTACGTAATTTAGGCAATAAACCTCATCATATCTATGTAGTATTTGAAGATGTTCCTGCAACCGATTGGGCAGCAGGCGGAGTATTGTTATCAGAGTATGCCGAAAAACCTAAAAAGGAATGATAACAATGAGTCAAGGCAAACATATTTTATTAATTGGTGCTACAGGTATTATCGGTAAAGCTGTAGACCAAGCATTAAATCAACAGCACGATATTATTCGTGCTGGCATTGCTGATTGTGATATTAATTTTGATTTCTCTGACCCATCACAGTTGTTAAACGCTTTAAAAAAAGTAGGTAAGGTAGATGCCATTATATCTACTGCTGGTCGTGCTAACTTTGTTAATTTAGCAGAAGTACCTATCGCCACATTGGCTGATTCCCCCTATGGTTTAGGCATTATGGATAAACTCATGGGGCAAGTGAACCTTGCACTAGCTGCTCGTGATTATCTAGTAGATGGTGGATCTATTACCTTAACCTCTGGCACAACCAGTGATGAACCAATTATTGGTGGCTCTTCGTTGAGCATGGTAAATGGTGCCTTAGAAAAATGGGTGTTAGCAGCTTCTACAGAAATGCCTAGAGGTATTAGAATTAATGTAGTTAGTCCTAGTTTAGCGGCTGAATCTTCACCTCAAGCATTAGCAGCTTTCCCTGGTTTTGAACCAATCCCAGCTGCACGTATAGCTTTAGCCTATGTTCGCTGTGTAGAAAGTTTAATTACTGGACAAACATTACGTATTTAATCATTACCCTGTACTTAATAAATATAAGTGCAGGGTAATAATCTATCCCATTATATTTAAACCACCATCAATAAAGTGGACGCCGCCTGTTTGGCCTCTTCCTGCCTCACTCACTAATAAAGCACATAAACCACCTACATCCGCTAAACTAGCTAAACGATGTATGGGTGCACGCGCAATAGCCTCATTTAATAATTGATCAAAATCTTTTAAACCCAATGCTGCACGGGTAGGCATAGGCCCTGGTGAAACAGCATGGACTCTAATACCATCTCTACCCAACTCATTGGCTAGTATTCGCACACTAGACTCTAAGGCAGCTTTTACTGGCCCCATTAATGAATAACCTTCAATCACTTTTTGGGCACCTAAATAACTCATGGTTATCAAAGTACCACCCTGCTTCATTAAAGGTCTGGCAAGGTTTGCCATACGTATAAAAGAGTGACAAGAAATATCCATTGCCTGTAAAAAACCAGCACTTGAACTATCTACTAGATCGTTTTGTATATCTTCTTTAGGTGCACTAGCTATAGAATGAATAACAAAGTCCAATTGTCCCCATTGTATAGCTATTTGCTCAAATAGCTTTTCCAACTCACCCTTATTCATTACATTAAGTGGCATTTTAATGGTAGCTTCTATCTGATCAGCCAAGGGTTCCACATAGACTCTTGCCTTTTCATTTAGCCACGTTATAGCTAACTCTGCACCTAACGAATGTAGGACTTGTGCACAACCCCAAGCGATGGAGTCTTCATTAGCAATGCCTACAATAAGACCTTTTTTACCCTTTAGAGAAAAAAGGTCCGCTGCATTTAAATTCATTGATTATAATCCCTGATAGATACGCCACGCATGGTTTGCTATCATTTTTTCTTCATCTGTAGGAATAACTAAAGCCAATGTTTCACTGTCATTAGCCGTAATTTTAAAATTATTATTTTGATTGGCTTGTTGATCTAATTTAAAACCAAATAATGGCTTAAGCTGGTTTATTACTTGCTCACGCAAACTAGCATCTTTTTCACCAATACCTGCAGTAAATACAACAGCATCTAACCCACCTAAACTAACTGCCAAACGAGCTATATTTTGTGCAATGTGAAGAGCATAGTAATCAATCGCTAATTTTGCCCTTTTTTCTTTACTCGACTTCAAGGTACGCATATCACTGCTCACCCCTGAAATACCTAATAATCCAGATTGCTTATAAACTAACTTTTCAATATCAGTGGTAGTTTTACCTTCATTCAATAAATGAATGAGTACACCTGCATCTAAGGAACCTGTACGGGTAGCCATTGGCAAACCATCTAAGGCACTAAAACTAGTAGTTACTTCAACACTTTTACCCTGATGTATTGCACATAAACCACTACCATTACCAAGATGGGCAATAACTATCTTTTTATTAGCTATTGCTGGTAGTTTTTGCTGTAAACATTGACTGATATATTCAAAGGAAAGGCCATGAAAACCATAGCGCTTAATACCTTGCTCATACATTTCATAAGGTAACGCAAATAGTTCATGCAAAAGATCACGTCCCACATGAAAAGCAGTATCAAAACAAGCAACTTGGGGTGTTTCTGGCTTTTTATCCAACACTAATTGCATAGCAGCTAGATTATAAGGTTGATGCAGTGGTGCTAAGGGCGTTAGTTTTTCTAACTCTTGTAAAACCTGCCTATTAACTAAAACAGGCTGACTAAAGTGACTACCACCATGTACCACTCTATGCCCCATTAAACTGGGTTCTTTACCTTCTAAAATTTCAGTAAAGGTTCTATAAATAAAACGAAACGCATCTGGTAAATTACCAATTTGCTCAACACTGTAGTGCTGTTCTGCTAATATCTTACCTTCCGTATCCTTTATTTGAATACGTGGTTGAGTAGCAATACCATCCACTTTTCCTCGAATAAGTAGTTTTGGCTCTTGTCCTTTACGCCCAGCAAATAAACCTATTTTAATACTCGAAGAACCCGCATTAACCGTAAGAATTAATTCCCCTTGATAATCAATCATAATAAATCCTGTCTATATCAATTAATCTTCAGTGCTTGATGCTTAGCATACGCTAACAATACACCCAATGCACAACTTGTAATACGACCACGGGGAGTATCAGAACGACTAGTAAAAATAATAGGTACTCTTGCCCCAACAATGATACCTGCAGACTCTGCGCCAGCTAAATAGATTAACTGTTTAGCTAAAATATTACCTGCCTCTAAATCAGGCGCTACTAGCACATCAGGATCACCTGCCACTTCTGAAATAATCCCTTTTATTTTAGCCGCCTCTTTATTAATAGCATTATCAAAAGCTAGCGGACCATCTAATATACCGCCTGTAATTTGTCCTCTTTTGGACATCATCACTAATGCTGCAGCCTCTATGGTAGAAGGTAATTTTTCAGTAATGGTTTCAACAGCTGATAATAACGCCAGTTTAGGCTTTTCCACACCTAATACTTTTACAACATCAATCGCATTGCGACAAATATCGGCTTTATCCTTTAAGGTTGGAAAAATATTAACTGCTGCATCTGTTACAAATAAGGGTTTATGATAATTAGGAACATTCATTGCAAAGATATGACTAAGTCTCCTTGATGTTCGTAGTCCTGTTCCTTGGGCAGCCACCTCATGAAGCAGCTCATCACTATGTAGGCTACCCTTCATTAATAATTCAGCTTTTCCTTCTCGAACAAGCTGTACACCAAGCTTAGCAGAAGCATGACTATGTTCAGTATCCTCTATAATACAACGGCTTATATCTAATCCCATTTCCTTGGCAACTGCCTCTATTTTGCTCTTTGGACCTATTAAAATAGGTGTAATAAGTCCTTCTGCTGCTGCCTCTATAGCACCTATTAAAGATGTTTCATCGCAAGGATGTACAACAGCTGTAGGTATAGCTGGAATATCTCTACAACGCTCCAATAAGGATTGGTAATGATCTTTTGTCATAAATAAGCTACCTAGCGTAATGAAAACTCTTTCTATAAAAATGCCTAATTCATAAAGCCCATTAATATTTTTCTATTTTAAGCTACTT
>JBEBWU010000125.1:0-6228 GCA_040391985.1 Entomomonas sp.
AAGTGGTTATGCAAAGTTTAATCCTAATGCAGAGAAAATAGGGGCTGTATAAAGAAATACGGCCATATGTGAGGCAGAAGTATATTGTAAACCAAGGGCTATAAATAAAAATTCACTGGCAAATAGTAACCCCACCACCATACCTGCTTTAGAAGTACCTTGCCATGAGGGCTGCCAACCACCTCTAATAACTAACACAATAGCTACTAAAAAAGCAGCGATACCTGAACGCAGGCTAGCTTGTACAATAGTGGCAATATCACCCACCACAAGTTTAATAGCGATTTGTTGTAACCCCCAAGTAACACAAAGCATAAGCATTACTTGAAACATAAAAAAATCAGCAGATTTACGCATAACACGCTCTAATGTTTATTTTAAAAAGTGGGAATACTAAATAAGTCAGCTATAAATTATCTTATTGTAGTTGGCTGTTAGTATTTGGTTTTACAAAGGATTATTATGATAACCCCCTTTTATAGTAAAGACGATAGTAACAATAAGATTATTAAGCTAATGGTCATTATTCTGTTATGGTGCTTTGCTTGTAGGAAACTATTTGTATTAATTGCCGTCATAACTTTGTATTATTTTAATTATTAGTTATCTTTGTAGGATAGAAATGAATACTCATACTAGAAAACCATTGCCCGATCTTTTTTTAAATGCGTTAAAGCTTTCTTTAGGTGATCAAGTATCCACTGCATTAGCTGTAAGAGAACATCATGGGAGTGATGAGTCAATGTATGATATTTGTCCTCCCGATGCGGTAGTATTTGCGCGTTCTACAGAGGATGTAGTGAAAGTAGTTAAATTATGTAATGAGTATGAAGTGCCTGTTATTGCTTTTGGTGTTGGTTCTTCTATTGAGGGGCATGTACTACCTTTTTCAGGTGGAGTAACTATTGATTGCTCTGAAATGAATCAGATTGTTGCCATTAATCCTGAGGATTTAACTGCTACTGTGCAAGCTGGCGTAACTCGTAAACAATTAAATCAAGAAATTCGTAATACAGGTTTGTTTTTTCCAATTGATCCAGGAGCGGATGCTTCAATAGGTGGAATGGCTGCTACTCGTGCTTCAGGTACCAATGCGGTACGTTATGGAACAATGCGTGATAATGTACTTTCTTTAACAGTAGTTACTGCTGAAGGTAAGGTAATACGAACTGCTAGCCGTGCTAAAAAATCTGCTGCGGGTTATGATTTAACCGCTATTTTTGTGGGTAGTGAAGGGACTTTAGGAATTATTACAGAGGTAACTGTGAAGTTACATGTACAACCTGAAGGAGTTTCAGCAGCTATTTGTAGTTTTCCCACTGTACAAGATGCTGTGCAGTGTGTAATTAGTACTATTCAAATGGGTATTCCAATTGCTCGTGTAGAAATTATGGATACTGCGGCTGTTAAAGCAGTCAACCAATATAGCCAACTTTCTTTAAAAGAGTCCCCTGTATTATTGTTTGAGTTTCATGATACTCCAGCAGGTGTAGAAGAGCAGGCTACTATGGTGCAAGAAATAGCTAAAGAAAGTGGTGGTTTGGATTTTAGTTGGGCAACACAAACTGAAGATCGTAATAAGTTATGGACTGCCCGACATAATGCTTTCTTTGCTTCAATGCAGTTGAAACCTGGTTGTCGCGGTGTAAGTACGGATGTTTGTGTACCTATCTCTAGGTTAGCAGAAAGTATTGATATAACTATTCAGGAGCTAGCTAAGTCAACCATTCCTTATACTATTGTTGGGCATGTGGGGGATGGTAATTACCATGTTATTCTACTAATTGACCCTCATAATCCACAAGAGATTGCAGAGATGGAACGTATTAATCACGGTATAGTACAGCGTGCTATAGCAATGGATGGAACTTGTACTGGGGAGCATGGGGTAGGTGTACATAAAATGTCTTTCTTAGTGGAAGAGCATGGTCAAGATGCTTTGGATATGATGCGTGCTTTAAAGCAAGCTTTTGATCCAAAAAATATCTTAAATCCTGGGAAAATAGTGAGTTTAAAAAATACCTGATGTTTGTTAGCTATTAGTGGAAAATCCCATCTACTCTTTATATTTAACCATGTTATGATAGTTTAATAATTTTATGCACTTATTTGATGCGTTATATTCTTTATAAGTGTTATTTTGGTGCGTTGTTTGGTTCTTATATTAATAGATAGGGTAATGTAATTATCTATGTGAGTGATTCTCTATTAATAATTAAGAATGGCATATAATTTGCTATTTGTTAGTACAGGTTAATAACCTAACAGTTTACTTGGTGTTAGATTTGCTGGGACTGCCTAAATAATCCAGCTATACTTCTTGGAGAATAACATGTCAAAAGCGGTACAACTAATTAAAGAACATAATGTAAAGTGGGTTGATTTGCGTTTTACAGATACTAAGGGCAAGCAACAACACGTTACTATTCCAGCACATACTGTTGATGAAGACTTTTTTGAGTCTGGACAAATGTTTGATGGTTCATCAATTGCAGGTTGGAAAGGAATTGAAGCTTCTGACATGATTTTAATGCCAGATGATAGCTCAGCAGTGATCGATCCATTTACTACTGACCCTACCTTAATTCTAGTTTGCGATATTATTGAACCTTCTACAATGCAAGGTTATGATCGTGATCCACGTGGTATTGCAAGACGTGCAGAAGAATATTTAAAATCAACAGGTATTGGCGATACAGTTTTTGTTGGTCCAGAGCCAGAGTTCTTTATCTTTGATGAAGTGAAATACAAATCAGATATTTCTGGTTCAATGTTTAAAATCTATTCAGAACAAGCTTCATGGAATACAGATGCTGATTTTGAAGATGGTAACAGAGGTCACCGTCCAGGTGTAAAAGGTGGTTATTTCCCAGTACCTCCTGTTGATCACGACCATGAAATCCGTACAGCAATGTGTAATGCGTTGGAAGAAATGGGTTTAGAAGTTGAAGTTCATCATCATGAAGTGGCGACAGCGGGTCAAAACGAAATTGGTGTTAAATTTAATACCCTTGTTACTAAAGCAGATGAAGTACAAACTTTAAAATATGTAATCCATAATGTAGCAGATATTTATGGTAAAACAGCTACCTTTATGCCTAAGCCTTTATATGGCGATAATGGTTCAGGTATGCATGTACATATGTCTATTGCCAAAGATGGTAAAAATACCTTTGCTGGTGATGGCTATGCTGGTCTTTCTGAAACAGCTTTATATTTTATTGGTGGTATCATCAAGCATGGTAAAGCATTAAATGGTTTTACTAACCCATCTACTAACTCTTATAAGCGTTTAGTACCTGGTTTTGAAGCACCTGTAATGCTTGCTTATTCAGCACGTAACCGTTCAGCTTCTATTCGTATTCCTTATGTGAATAATCCTAGAGGCCGTCGTATTGAAGCGCGCTTCCCAGATCCAGCAGCTAACCCCTATTTAGCGTTTGCAGCGTTATTAATGGCTGGTTTAGATGGTATTCAAAATAAAATCCATCCTGGTGATGCGGCAGATAAAAACTTATATGATTTACCACCAGAAGAGTCAAAAGCAATTCCACAAGTGTGTGGTAGCTTAAAAGAGGCATTAGAAGCATTAGATGCTGATCGTGCATTCTTAACAAAAGGTGGTGTGTTCAGTGATGAATTTATTGATGCATTTATTGAACTTAAATCTGCTGAAGAAATCAAAGTAAGAACATTCGTGCATCCATTGGAGTACGATTTATACTACAGCGTTTAAGCGTTTAGTAGAAATGAAATATAGTATAGTTTTCAGGGACAATAGTCTTGTAAAAGACTAAATAAAGCAAAACCCCATAAAGTGACTTATGGGGTTTTCTTTTTTAATCACCCCCATCAATATTGTTCAGTTTATTCCATGTATAATTAACGCTATAGTATTTTTGATTATTAATAGCGATGACTAAAACAACCTATGCTAACTTAACTTGGGATGAACAAGGGCAACCTGTTTCAACTGAGTTTGATGATATCTACTTTTCTAAAACATCTGGTTTAGATGAAACCTATTATGTTTTCTTAAAACATAATAATTTATTAGAGCGTTTTAGAAATATAGGAAATAATCAGTGTTTTGTTATTGGTGAAACAGGCTTTGGTTCAGGGTTAAATTTTTTATCTGCTTGGCAGTTATTTGAAGAAGCAGCACCCCATCAGGCTCGATTGCATTTTATTAGTGTTGAAAAATACCCTTTAACTGTAAAGGATTTACAACAAGCATTACGCTTGTGGGATGGTTTAGCTAAATTTAGTCAAGAATTAATCAATCAATATATTGCTATTCACGAAGGTTACCAAAACTTTATTTTTGCAAATGGCAGAGTAGTATTAACATTATTAGTAGGTGATGTACATGAGCAGTTACCTAAGTTAAATGCTACAGTAGATGCATGGTTTTTAGATGGTTTTTCTCCTGCAAAAAATCCACAAATGTGGACAGATGATTTATTTAAACAGTTTGCTCGATTATCTAAACCGACAACATCATTAGCTACTTTTACGAGTGCTGGTTTTGTACGTAGAGGTCTACATCAAGTAGGTTTTGTGATTGAGAAAGATAAAGGATTCGCTAATAAACGAGAAATGCTTTATGGCTATTTTCAAGGAATAATAGAGAGTAGACCTAATCGTCGTAATATGACACCTCCTTGGTATAATCGTCTTGCTGAAACTTATTTTGCTAATCGAACAGCTATTGTTATTGGTGCAGGTGTAGCAGGGGCTGCATCAGCAGCTAGTTTAGCCGCTAGAGGTTGGCAGGTTACAGTATTAGAGCGTAATCATGATATTGCTTTGGAAGGGTCAGGGAATGCGCAGGGAATACTCTATTTAAAATTATCTGCTCACCAAACATTACAGTCACGCTTATTAATAGAGGGTTTTGGTTATACCCGACGTTTACTTGAGAGTTTAACAAATCAAGGTAAGTTAGTTAAGGGAGAGGATTGGCAAGATTGTGGTGTGTTACAGTTAGCCTTTGATGATAAAGAACAAAAACGTCAACAACAACTAGCAGAAGCTTTTTCGTCTTCATTGTTATATCCAGTTGATCAACAACAAGCAAATCAGTTAGCAGGTTTAACTGTTAATAATAATGGTTTATTTTTTCCAGAGGGTTGTTGGGTTAAACCACGTAAGTTATGCCAAGCATTATTAAACCACCCAAATATTAAAGTGTTATGCAATCAGAATGTAGTATCGTTGGATTATCAGGTAACACATTGGAATGTTATAAATGATGAAAGTGCGTTAACTACTGCTGATATTGTTGTCTTAGCAGGTGCAGCTGAAACCAAGCAATTTACAATGACTAATCAGTTACCTATAAAAGCTATTCGAGGACAAACTACCGAGTTACCTGTAACTGATAGTAGCCAATCATTATCAACAATAGTATGCAGTGATGGTTATATTTCTCCTGCTAGAGATAATAAGCATTGTTTAGGTGCTACCTTTAACTTTCACGCAACAGATTTAGCATTGAGCAATAAAGAGCATCAAGAAAATATTCAAACACTAAAGACAATCTCCTTGGATTTAGCTGATCGATTACAAGTAGATCATTTAGATATAAATAACTTACAAGGACGAGCGGCTTATCGTTGTACAGCTACTGACTATTTGCCGCTAGTTGGACCTATTGCAGATAGAGATAAATTCTTACAAGACTATCAGGTTTTAATTAAAGACTCTAAAAAGATACCTAATATTCCTTGTCATTGGATAAAAGGATTATTTTTAAATATAGCACATGGTTCTAGAGGTTTAATCACTGCTCCACTATGTGGTGAAATGTTAGCAAGTTGGATAGAAAATGAACCTTTCCCCATTGAGCAGGATTTAATGGATGCTTGTCATCCTAATCGATTTTATATAAGAGAACTTAAATATTTTCGAAGAGATAAAATTGATTAATAGATTCTTGTTTAAATTATAAAAATCATACTAATAAATAATAGTTACTATACTAAAAATTAATAATAGATATGGAAATTATTAGAAATTTTGTTGTCTATTTAGATGTCTCAGTGATTGTAGACAAAATTTTATTCTTTTTAGTACAGGGATTTTAAACAATAGTTACTGGTGTATGTTGCTATCCTTACTTAACTTTATGAGAAGATTGTACTAAAATAATAGAGATCAGGTTCTTTTGTATCATAGAAGCTGTTTTCAAAGCGTCACGAGTATTACTTTGGAACCCTCTTTAGT
>JBEBWU010000126.1:0-6159 GCA_040391985.1 Entomomonas sp.
TTTATTACTCAATCCTAATTGATCCGTTGAAACCATGATGAAAGAACAATATTTACCCCAAGAAATTGAAGCAACAGCCCAGCAATATTGGGAGAAAAATCAATCTTTTTTAGCGACTGAACGTACTGATAAAGAAAAGTATTATTGTCTGTCTATGTTTCCATATCCAAGTGGTAAGTTGCATATGGGACATGTGCGTAATTATACAATAGGTGATGTAATTAGTCGTTATCAGCGTATGCTGGGTAAAAATGTTCTGCAACCTATGGGTTGGGATGCTTTTGGTATGCCTGCTGAAAATGCGGCTATGAAGAATAAAGTAGCGCCCGCTAAATGGACTTATGAAAATATTGCTTATATGAAGAAGCAATTAAATAGTTTAGGTTTAGCTGTTGATTGGACTCGTGAAGTAACTACTTGTAAACCTGATTATTATCGTTGGGAGCAATGGTTATTTACTAAGCTATTTGAGAAAGGTGTTATTTATCGTAAAAATGGTACAGTTAATTGGGATCCTGTTGATCAAACAGTATTGGCTAATGAGCAAGTGATTGATGGTCGTGGTTGGCGTTCAGGTGCATTGGTAGAGAAGCGTGAAATCCCAATGTACTATTTCCGTATTACCGCTTATGCACAAGAATTATTAGAGGATTTAGATAATTTGCCAGGTTGGCCTGAGCAAGTTAAGACTATGCAACGCAATTGGATTGGTAAGTCTAAAGGGATGGAGATTTGTTTCCCTTATGATGAGCAAAGCATAGGTCATGCTGGGCTGTTAAAAGTATTTACTACTCGTCCAGATACTTTAATGGGAGCTACTTATGTAGCTGTAGCTGCTGAGCATCCGTTAGCTACTCAAGCTGCTGAGAATAATCCTAAGTTACAAGCCTTTATTGATAAATGTAAAAAAGGCGGTGTATCAGAAGCAGATTTAGCTACTCAAGAAAAAGAGGGGATGGCTACTGATTTATATGTTAAGCATCCATTAACAGGTGATAAACTTAATGTATGGGTAGCTAACTATGTATTAATGGCTTATGGTGAGGGTGCAGTAATGGCTGTACCAGCTCATGATGAGCGTGATTATGCGTTTGCTCAAAAATATAATTTACCTATTAAACCTGTTATTCATACCAGCGTAGGTGATGAAGTACCAGCCCCTTGGCAAGAGGCTTATAATGAATATGGTACTTTAATTAATTCAGGTAAATACAATGGCTTAGATTTTGAGCAAGCCTTTGTTGCGATTGGTAAAGCATTACAGGCACAAAATTTAGGGGAGGCTAGAACTCAATATCGTTTAAGAGATTGGGGTATTAGCCGTCAGCGTTATTGGGGTTGTCCAATTCCCATTGTGCATTGTGATTGTTGTGGTGATGTGCCTGTTCCTGAAGATCAATTACCTGTGGTATTACCTGAAGATGTAGTACCTGATGGTACAGGTAGTCCATTAGCAAAAATGCCAGAGTTTTATGAAACGACTTGTCCTAAATGTGGTAAAGCGGCACGTCGTGAAACTGATACAATGGATACTTTCGTAGAGAGTTCTTGGTATATTGCTCGTTATGCCTCACCACATTTTACGGGTGGTATGGTTGATAAAAAAGCGTCTGATTATTGGTTGCCTGTGGATCAATATATCGGTGGTATTGAGCATGCTATTTTGCATTTACTTTATACCCGTTTCTTCCATAAATTAATGCGAGACGAAGGCTTAGTAAACTCAGATGAGCCCGTGGTTAACTTATTAACGCAAGGTATGGTGGTTGCGGAAACTTATTTCCGTACAGCTGATAATGGTAGTAAGACTTACTTTAGCCCAAATGATGTTATTGTAGAGAAAGATAGTAAAGGTAGAGCAATATCTGCTGTTTATAGTGGAGACAAACAACCTGTTGAGATTGGTGGCATGTTAAAAATGTCTAAATCATTCAATAATGGGGTTGATCCACAAACCATGATTGAGCAATATGGTGCAGATACTTGTCGTTTATTTATGATGTTTGCTTCGCCACCCGATATGAGCCTTGAATGGTCAGATGCTGGGGTAGAAGGGGCTAGTCGTTTTTTACGTAGAGTATGGCGTTTGGCCTATCAGCATGTAAATGCAGGATTACCTGAAAAATATGATGTGGCACAGTTAAATGATGAGCAAAAAGTGGTTAGACGTGCTATTCATTTAGCAATTAAGCAAGCAAGCCAAGATGTTGGCCAAAACCATAAGTTTAATACTGCTATTGCAGCAGTAATGACTTTAATGAATGTATTAGAGAAAGCAGCCAACGAATCAGTAATTGATCGTGCTTTAATTCAAGAAGGTTTAGAAACAGTTACATTATTATTAGCGCCTATCACGCCACATATTTGTCATACTTTATGGCAAGCCTTGGGGCATAGCGATACAGTGATTAATGCAGCATGGCCTAAAGTTGATGAGTCCGCTTTAGTGCAAGATGTATTAACGATTGTAATTCAAGTAAATGGTAAACTTCGTGGTAATATAGAAGTATCTGCTAATGCTTCTAAACAAGATATTGAAGCTGCTGCCCTTAATCATCAGTCAGTACAACGCTTTATAGAAGGGGTAACTGTACGTAAAGTGATTGTTGTGCCTGGTAAATTAGTTAATATTGTGGCTAATTAATATAAAGATTAGTAATGGAGTTTCATAATATATGAAGCGTTTAATAAGTTATTTTATAGTCAGCATAATGGCACTCATGTTAACTGCCTGTGGTTTTCATTTACGTGGCACTAATGATGATAAAATTGAAATTAAAGAAATGGCAGTCTCTGCAGGGGATAAATATGGTCCTTTTGTTAAAGAGCTTAAGGAAAGATTAACCGCTGCTGGTGTGAAGATTTATGATACAGCTGAGTATAAATTGGTTGTATCAGAAAAATGGGATAGTAGAACATTAAGTTTTGCTAATGATATACGTGGTACAGAAATAGTAAAAGTATTGACCCTTGATTATGAAATCTATGGCACAGGTGGTCTATTATTAATTCAGGATTCTTTAGAAGCACGTGGGGAGTATATCAGTGATTCTAATAACATTGTGGCTGATGAGCTGCAGTCTGATCAAATAGATAAAAGGATCAGGGCAGATGCGGTTAACTTGCTATTAGAGCGTTTACAAGCTGTTTCAGCTGAGCAATTAGATACTTTACAAAAAGCAGCTGAAGAGCAAGTGAGATTAAAAGCTGAAGCTGAAAAAGCTCAACAAAAAGCCCTAGAGGAACGTCGTAAATCACTATTACACAGTATTCCTTTAGATGAAATCGAAAAGTTTAATGAACGTTAATCATTATTTTAGAGCCTGTTCATAACAGGCTCTTTACTTTTATGAAATTAAATACCAATCAACTAGCTAAACAATTACAAACAGAATTAAGTGCTATCTACATTGTAGCAGGTGATGAGCCTTTACTATGTATGGAGGCAGCAGATGCTATTCGTGCTGCAGCTAGGGCTGAGGGCTATAGTGAACGACAGCTATTTAATGTAGAAACAAATTTTGATTGGTCAGTGTTGTATGATGAAGCAGCTAGCATGTCTTTATTTGCAGAAAAGCGGATATTGGAGTTTCGCTTAAAGACAGGTTCTTTGTCAGATAAAGGGGAAGCACTGCTGAGTTATTTGCAGAATCCTCCACAAGATACTTTATTGTTAATTTCAGCACCTAAATTAGATGTTAAAACAAAATGGGTCAAAACAGTCATTGATAGTCCACTATGCCAACTAATACAAGTTTGGCCAATTGAGATTAATCAGTTACCACAATGGATTAGACAACGATTATCAACATTAGGACTGTCTATCACAGCAGATGCTTTAGAGTTATTTTCATTAAGAGTGGAAGGTAATTTATTAGCTGCCGCTCAAGAAATAGAAAAACTTAAATTGTTGATAGGTAATGACTCCCTCGTGGATGTTGACCATATTCAAGCAATGGTAGTGGATAGTGCTCGTTTTGATATTTTTGGGTTAGTGGATATTGCTTTACAAGGTGATGCCACTCATAGCTTGCGCATGTTACAAGGGTTAAGAGCAGAAGGGGCAGCTGAAACCCTAGTGTTATGGACATTAACTAAAGAATTACGTGCCTTAATGACATTAGCTCAATTAGCAGGGCAGGGCATTCCTCTGCAAAAGGCCTTTTCACAAGTTAGGCCACCTATTTGGTCAAAGCGTCAAGGAATTTTCCAACAAGCTATAGGAAGATATACTGCTAACCAATGGGGGGAATTATTGATCAAAGCACAGCAAGTAGATGCACAAATTAAAGGACAAGCAGCAGGTGATTGTTGGCAAGGGCTTACCGATATTTTATTAGCTATGGCTGGTAAGCCCCTTAGTATAAATAAATAAAGTTATTTATTGGTTGATTCTGGTTGGCTGTGAGTGGGTTCTTTTTTTGGTGTTGCTGCACCATCTTTATTAGGTTCAATAGGTTTTAGTTGGCTTTCATCAGGACGCTTAATAATTCTATTAGTTGCTGGTGATTGACAAACTTGTTGGTCAATATAGTAACTTCCTAATAACTCGCCTTTTGTATTGTAATAAGCAAAAGTGAACAATGATCCTTTCGCTAAGTTAGCTTGTTGGGTATTACATACATCATTATTATTTACGATAAAGCGTTCAGTTAAATAAGATGATAATAATGATTGAGAATGAGTAATACCATCAATAACCATAAATCTAAAGGTAACATTTTGGTTAGATGCTTGAGCACCTAAGAATTGCGTATTATAAGCAATAATAGCATTAGTGTTTTTATTGGCTGTTTCTGCAAGAGATTTGGCTATTTCTTTTAGTTCAGGGTTATTAGCATTTTGTTTTTTAAGTTGCTCTGCACTTTCTAATGCTTTTTTTAGTTCATCAGAAACGGCAGGAGCGGCTTTTTGTGAGTTAGCTTGTTGGCTTTGCTGTGTTTCTGCTGTGAAAGGTGAAATAGGGGATTTAAAGATAATGTAAAAAACACCTGCAGCAATAGCTATTAATAAAATTAGAATAATTATTAGTAAGGTATATAATAATTTATTTGAAGAATGTGTTGTCATAGTCGTTGTTTGATTAGTGGTAGTGGTGATAGGGGGTGTTGGGTTATTTAGAGACTTATCAAAATTAGCCCGTGTAACAGGGTTAGAAAGTACTTTATAGGCTAGTTCAATGCCAGCAATAACCTTGTTTGAGCGTTCTTTAGCTTCTGGTGTTTGTTGCTTTTGTAGTTGTTGCCATTTATTTATACTATTAATATAAGCTTGTTTAATCTCTTCAGAGGTAGCTGTTTCTGGGATTTGTAAGATTTTATAGTGATTAATAGTCATGTTTCATGGTCTGTTAGGATGGTGTAAAAGGCCATTATAGCTAAACTGATTATGCATGCAAAAAGAATTGTATTACTAGGTAATTTTTTTATTCATTGGGTTGATAATTTTTAAGATGAATCATACTTTTTTGCAGGCTTTTGTCTTACACAGTAAACCTTACAAAGAAAGTAGTGCTTTGGTAGATTTTTTTACACCAGAGGGTAGGGTAAGAGCTGTACTAAGGAAAGCTCGTAGTAAAGTGGGTAGTATTGCTAGACCTTTTATGCCATTAACTATTAGTTTTGTTGGCAAAGGTGATTTAAAAACAGTTCGACAAATTGAAACAACGAGTAATCCTTTTTTATTAAATGGCAAATGTCTTTTTAGTGGTTTATATCTGAATGAGTTGTTAATACGCTTACTGCCTTTAGAAGATGCTTGCCCAATATTATTTAATTATTATCAACAAGCATTACAACAGTTATCATCACAGACTGCGATTGAGCCTTTGTTAAGAGGTTTTGAGTGGCAACTATTAAATGAGTTAGGCTATAGCTTTTCCTTAACAGAGACGGGAGATGGTGAGCCATTGTGGCCTGAGAGTTTTTATATGTTTACTCCAGAAAATGGTTTGCAACAAATATCTCAATTACAATCTGGTGCCTTCTATGGTCGAGATTTATTAGCAATGAGTGAGGCTGATTGGTCATCAACTACTGTATTATCATCAGCAAAACGCTTAATGCGGCAGGTGCTAGCAATACATTTGCAAGGAAAGCCGTTAGTAAGTCGACAGTTATTTAATAGTATATCAAGTGATTAAAATAAAATGACTTTATT
>JBEBWU010000127.1:0-6157 GCA_040391985.1 Entomomonas sp.
TGATAATCCATCTATTACCCGTGATGTTTCAGGTGAGGGTGTACAGCAAGCGTTACTTAAGTTAATTGAAGGTACTGTAGCATCTGTTCCTCCTCAAGGTGGCCGTAAACACCCACAACAAGAATTTCTACAAGTAGATACTAAAAATATTTTATTTATTTGTGGTGGTGCTTTTGCAGGCCTCGAAAAAGTGATTCAGAGTCGTTCAGAGCCAGGTGGTATTGGTTTTAGTGCAGATGTTCGTAGTAAAGATACATCGAAAAAATTAAGCCAAGCTTTAAGTGAAGTAGAACCAGATGATTTAGTTAAATATGGTTTGATTCCTGAGTTTGTGGGGCGTTTACCTGTTATCGCAACATTAGAAGAGCTTAATGAGGAAGCATTGGTTGAGATTTTGATAGAGCCAAAAAATGCCTTAACCAAGCAATATGAAAAGCTTTTTGAAATGGAAGGTGTTGAGTTAGAGTTTCGTGAAGATGCTTTAAAGGCTATTGCTAAAAAAGCATTAGAGCGAAAAATAGGTGCTCGTGGCTTACGTTCTATATTAGAAGGCATTTTATTAGATACAATGTATGAAATCCCTTCACATCAAAATATCAGTAAAGTCATTATTGATGACAGTGTAGTGACTGGTGGTAAACCATTATTAATGTACACAAATGATGAACAACCAAAAGCAGCAGCATCTGATACACAATAACGTTAAGCCCTATATTATTTTTTAGTATAGGGTTTAATGTAATAAATTAGTGTTATACTGCTACACGTATTAATTCTTATTCCCTTTACATGCCAGAGTTGACTATGAATATAACACCTGACGTGCCTCTATTACCTTTAAGAGATGTGGTGGTTTATCCTCATATGATAATTCCACTTTTCGTAGGTAGAGAGAAGTCTATTGAAGCATTAGAAATTGCCATGCAAGGGGATAGAAAAATTCTGTTGTTGGCACAAAAGAATCCTAGTGATGATGAACCTTCAGAAAAGGAACTTTACACGATAGGGACCTATGCGACTATCTTACAAATGCTCCGCTTACCAGATGGTACAGTTAAACTGTTAGTAGAAGGTGAGAAGCGAGCTAAAGTTGAGTCTATTGACCTTAAAAGTGATTATTGTAAAGCAACGATTAGCTTAATAGACGAGCAAGTACTTGAAGGTGAAAAGGTTGAGGTGCTTAATCGTACTTTAATCAGTCAGTTTGAGCATTATGTGCAGTTAGGTAAAAAAGTACCTTCTGAAGTGCTTTCTTCATTAAATGATATTACTGATACTGGACGCTTAGTAGATACTATTGCTGTTCATATGTCCTTGAAAATAGAGCAAAAGCAAGAAATATTAGAGATTATTGATTTAGCTGATCGAGTTGATCATGTGCTTTCACAACTTGATACTGAAATGGAGTTATTACAGCTAGAAAAACGTATTCGTGCTCGTGTCAAGAAACAAATGGAGCGTAGTCAACGAGAGTACTACCTCAATGAGCAAATGAAGGCTATCCAAAAAGAGTTAGGTGCATCAGAAGATGGTACTAATGAGCTGGATGAGCTTAGCCAACGTATTGAAAAAGCAGGAATGTCTAAAGAAGCTTTAGAGAAAGCTCATGTGGAACTAAATAAGTTACGTCAGATGTCTCCAATGTCTGCTGAGGCAACTGTAGTTCGTTCTTATTTAGATGCATTAATTAATGTACCATGGAAAGCAAAAAGTAAAGTTAGATTGGATTTGCCTAAAGCAGAGCAAATTTTAGAAGAAGATCATTACGGTTTAGAAGAAGTTAAAGAGCGTATTTTAGAATATTTAGCCGTTCAAAAACGTGTCAAAAAATTAAAAGGTCCAATTCTTTGCTTAGTTGGCCCGCCTGGTGTTGGTAAAACGTCACTAGCAGGCTCTATTGCTAGGGCAACTAATCGTAAATTTGTCAGAATGGCATTAGGTGGAGTGCGTGATGAAGCTGAAATTAGAGGCCATCGTCGTACATATATTGGTTCAATGCCAGGCCGTATTGTTCAAAAAATGACAAAAGTGGGGGTAAGAAACCCACTGTTTTTACTTGATGAAGTAGATAAAATGTCAAGTGATATGCGTGGTGATCCTGCATCTGCTTTATTAGAGGTATTAGATCCAGAACAAAACCATAACTTCAATGATCATTATTTAGAAGTAGACTATGATCTATCTGATGTAATGTTTGTTTGTACGTCAAACTCCATGAATATTCCACCTGCTTTATTGGATAGAATGGAAATTATTCGTTTACCTGGTTATACCGAAGATGAAAAGGTCAATATTGCACAACGCTATTTAGTACCTAAGCAATTAGAAGCCAATGGTTTAAAAGATAAAGAAGTGTCTTTTTTAGAGTCTGCACTTCGTGATATTATTCGTTATTATACTAGAGAAGCTGGTGTTCGTGACTTAGAGCGACAAATCGCTAAAGTTTGTCGAAAAATAGTTAAAAAGAATGTTACTAAGACCAAGGTTACTTTGATTAAGGTAAAACCTGCTAGTTTAGAAGAATTGCTTGGTGTACGTAAGTACAGTTATGGTAAAGCAGAAGAGCAAGACCAAATTGGACAAGTAACAGGGCTCGCTTGGACACAAGTAGGTGGTGAGTTATTAACTATTGAGGCGGTAGTGGTTGATGGTAAGAGTCAAACCATTCGAACTGGTTCTTTAGGCGATGTAATGCTTGAATCGATTACTGCTGCTTTAACAGTAGTACGTAGTAGGGCCAATACATTAGGGTTACCTAGTAATTTTTATGAGAAAAAAGATATTCATATCCATATTCCAGAAGGTGCTACGCCTAAAGATGGGCCTAGTGCGGGAATAGGAATGTGCACGGCTTTGGTTTCTGCATTAACCGCTATTCCAGTGAAAGCGGATGTGGCAATGACAGGAGAAATTACCTTACGAGGAGAAGTACTTGCTATTGGTGGTTTGAAAGAGAAACTATTAGCAGCTCGTCGTGGTGGAATTAAGACTGTTATTATACCTCAGGAAAATATGCGAGATCTTAAGGAAATACCAAAGAACATTTTAAGTGACTTACAAATTAAACCTGTTAAGTGGATTGATGAGGTTTTGCAAGTCGCTTTACAATATATGCCGGAGCCTTTGGTCGTTGTGGATGGAAACGTAACAACTAAAGATGAAAAGCATGATAAAGCAGATACAAAGCATGTAAGTACCCATTGAAGTTTGCTACTATAAGCATTTAACGAATATGGTATAATGGCTTTGTTTTTTTAAACAAACTTGAGTTAAGAGGGATAGCGTGTGAATAAGTCAGAATTAATAGATGCCTTGGCAACAAAAGCAGGTATTACTAAAACAGCAGCTGGTGTTGCCTTAGATGCAGTTTTAGCATCTGTTACTGAAGCTTTACAAACTGGTGATTCTGTAGCCTTAGTTGGTTTTGGTACATTTAGTGTAAAAGAGCGTGCTGCTCGTACTGGACGTAATCCTAAAACTAAAGAACCTATTAAAATTGCAGCTTCTAAAGTACCTTCTTTTAAAGCAGGTAAATCTTTAAAAGACGCTGTAGTTTAATATAAGTAGTTTTGATTTCCAGAAAATCTAAAAGGCGCACTCTGGTTTTATTAGATGCGCCTTTTTTTGTTAATTCATTGATGAGTTAAATAGCTTAGGCCACTTTCGGAGGGGGCATGCTGCAAGAAATTAGAGATAAGTCACAAGGTTGGATTGCCAAAACAATCATTGGTGTTATCGTACTTTTACTAGCATTAACGGGCTTTGAAGCTATTTTTAGAGCGGTCAGTAATGATGGTGAGGTAGCCTCTGTTAATGGTGAGGGTATAGCAACAGCAGAATTTAATGATACTTATCAGCAGCACCGCTATATTTTAAGTCCTAATGGTCAGTTTGATGGTACACCAGAGGCGACTAAAGAATTAAAGAAATTAGTAACTGATAACTTAATTAATTATCGTATTCTTGTACAAGCAGCTACTAATGCTGGGTTTAGTTATTTGCCAGAAGCTTATATTAAGCAAGCAATTGAAAATAATCCCTTATATCAAACTAATGGTCAGTTTGATTATAGCCTTTTCGAGCAAGAAATTAGAAATTATGGTTATGGATCTGACAAACAATTTGTGAGAGATCAATTAGACCGTAACTTATTGAGCCAATTACAAAGTGGTATAGTTGATGCCAATTTTGTTACAAATGATAGAGCTTTATATCTAGCTAAATTATTAGAGCAAACAAGGGATTTCTCTTATAAAGAATTAGAAGCAAACAAAGTGGCTAACATTTCTGATGAAGAAATTGCAACATGGTATGAAGATCATAAAGATACATTAAAAACACCAGAACAAGTGGTTTTAGAATATATTGAGTTAGATAGAAATACCTTTCTTGAAAAAACGACAGTATCTGATAAAGAATTAAGTGATCTTTATGCGAAGAAAGTAGTTGAGTTAGATAAAACAGCAGTAAGACATCGAATTGCTCATATATTAATTCCTATAACTGCTAATCAGTCAGCAGAGCAAGCAAAAGCTAAGATTGATACTATTGAAAATGAATTAAAGCAGGGTAAAGATTTTGCCACTGTTGCTAAAGAAGAATCACAAGATACAGGGACAGCGGATAAAGGTGGTGATTTAGGTTTTGTCACTACAGATGATTTACCTGATCCTGAAGCATTTGCGCCAGTATTAACTACACTTACTAAAGTGGGAGATATTTCTGAACCTGTTCGTTCACGTTTTGGCTGGCATATTATTAAATTAACAGATATCCAAAAAGCTGCTATGCCTAGTTTTGAGTCTTTGCGTGAGCAGTTAGCGATTGAACTAAAACAACAAAAGGCTTATGAAGCTTATTTAGCAGAACAAAGAAAATTAGATTCAGCCGCTTATGAAAATTATGATAACTTAGCACAAGTTGCTAAAGATTTTAATTTAACCTTAAAAGAAACCAAACCTTTTGGACGTGAAACGGGATACGATGCTATTACTAGTAACGACAAAGTAATTAAAGCAGCGTTTAGTGAAAGCTTATTGAAAAATGAAGAAAATAGTGGAATTATTGAAGTAACACCTAATACTTCTATTATTGTTCATGTTAAAGAGCATTTACAGCCTTCTAATATGACATTAGAACAAGCGACACCAGAGATTAAAGTAGCATTACAGAAAGAAAAAGCAACATCAGAAGGTGAGCAATTAGTTGCTGATGTAAAAGCTGGAAAAATAGCTGTTAATGATACTTGGAAAGCTTTTAAATCTGTTAAACAACCTTTGCAGTTATCTGCAGAGGAATTTCAAAAGCTAGCACTTTCACCTGAAATATTAGAGTCATTATTCTCAATGCCAAAACCTACAGGCGATAAACCTAGTGTTTATGGTGTTACACTAAAAAATGGTAATTATGCAGTTATTGCCTTGTCTAAAGTAAATGAGTTTGTAGGTTCTTTATCTGATGAAGATAAATTACAGTACCAAACATTAGCAGATAATGATTCTGCAAATAAACTTTGGGAAGAGTATAGGCAATATCTCAAAGATAACGCTGAAATCAAATATTTTGATAGTGAAGAGTAAGCAAATCATATTAAAAGCAGCAGTTAAGCTGCTTTTAATGATTATACGAAGTGAGAGCAACAGTGACATTTAATGAAATTGATTGGTGTATTATTGGCATCATCATTATTTCAACAGTGATTAGCTTATGGAGAGGTTTTATTAAGGAAATTTTATCACTGATTATTTGGATAATGGCGGTAGTCGTTGCTTGGTTATATGGTGGTTCTTTTGCTAATTATCTTACACCTAGTATAGAAATTCCTTGGATACGCGTTGTTATTAGCTGTGGTATTTTATTTATTCTAACTCTCATAGTAGGGGCTATTGTAAATTTTGTATTAGCACGCCTAATTAAAGCAACAGGGCTTTCTGGAACGGATCGTTTTCTTGGCATGTTTTTTGGTGCGGCAAGGGGTGGTATAGCCATTGTGATATTTGTTGGTTTATTCATGGATACACCAGCCAGTGAGTCTAATTGGTGGAAAGATTCTGAATTAATACCTCCCTTTTTGGTTGCCGCTAATTGGTCAAAAAATGTTGTCTTAGGTGGTTGGCAATCTGTACCACAGCCGGTTGCTATAACACTTCAACCAAAT
>JBEBWU010000128.1:0-6151 GCA_040391985.1 Entomomonas sp.
ATAACTCTTTATAACAAAGGTTTAATACAGCAAGAATAAACGCTAGCATGCCATTCTCCTTACTCTAATCTTTTACGTGTAACTTTTAATGCTAATGCTAATAAACCTATTGCATAAGCAGCTAAAACAGCACAGTTTTTAATAATCATAGGCCATACATTACCTGCCAGATAAAGGGTTTTAATCAAATCCATAAAATAGGTAGCAGGTAGTAACTGACCAATTACTTGGATAATCATAGGGGTACTACGCAAGTCAAAAATAAAGCCTGACAACATAACAGAGGGAAGAAAGCTAATAAAAAGTGCCATCTGGCAAGCTAAAAATTGATTTTTAGTCACTGCTGAAATAACTAAACCAATCCCTAACGACACTAATAAATAGAGTGTTGAACTAAAAATAATAACTAATAATGAACCTTGCATTGGTACATGAAACAACCATCTTGCTGCCAATAAACAAAGTAACAAACCGATAATACCTACCACGAAATAAGGAATGATCTTGGCAATTAAAATCTCTAATGGTCTTACAGGCGTGACAAATAATGCCTCTAAAGTACCCCGCTCCCACTCTTTGGCCATAACCATAGCTGTTAACATAGCACCCACTAAGGTAATAATAAGTACAATTACACAAGGTACTAGAAACCATGTACTACTATTAGCAGCATTAAACCATAAGCGTGGCTCTACAGTAATAATACCTATTGTACTAATTTGTTGCTTATTACCAGCACGATCAATTTGTTTTTGTTGCCAATTAGCCAGAGCATTAGCCACATACCCTTGTATTATTCTTGCTTTATTAGCATCTGTACCATGAACAACCAATTGAATAGTTGCATTACCTGCTGCCAAATTACGCGCAAAATCACTACCAAAATGTAATATGCCATCAGCCTCACCATCTACCATCAACTGCTCTGCTTCTTTTAATGAAGTTAACATCATAGGTGAAAAATAAGGTGATAACTGTAAACTGCTGCTAATATCTATTGCTTCTAATGAAGGGCTCTCCATTACTACAGCAATACGTGTATCTTTCACATCAAGTGATAGGCCATAACCAAAAATAAGAATTAATAATATGGGTAATAAAATGCCAATCGCTAAATTACTACGATCTCTCAATAATTGATGAAATTCTTTTTTTACTAATGCAATTAGTCTTAACCAAAAACTATTCTGTTGTTTAACTTGCTGATTCATGTGTTAGCCTCACTTACAGATTGGCTACTAGTCTTTTGACGTTGTTGTTGCACAATCTCAATAAAAGCTTGCTCCATGGATAATGATTTTGCATCATCCGCTTTAGCCTGTGCCCTTACCTCATCTGGTGTTCCTAATGCCAACACCTTACCAGCATCTTGAATTAAAATTCGATCACAGTATTCAGCTTCTTCCATAAAATGGGTAGTAATAATGATAGTTGTGCCTTCTACTGCTAATGCTGTAATTCTTCGCCAAAATTCACGACGTGCAATTGAATCACTACCACTAGTAGGCTCATCTAAAAACAAAATTTCTGGTTCATGCAGTAACCCAGCGGCCATTGATAACCTTTGTTTGAACCCACCTGGTAATTGACCTGTTGGTGATGTAAAGTATTTTTCTAAAGAGAACTCATTACAAACTTCATCAATACGTTGCTGTAATTTTTTATTTTGCAGCCCATAGGCTCGACCAAAAAAGACTAAATTCTCTTTTACAGTTAAATTACCATACAGTGAAAACTTTTGTGCCACATAACCAATTCGCTTACGAGCAGAGGCTGCAGCAGTTCTCAAATTAACACCTGCCACTTCTAACTCACCATCACTAGCAGGTAATAATCCACATAACATACGAAAGGTAGTAGTTTTACCAGCACCATTAGGCCCTAATAAACCAAAAATTTCTCCCTGTTGAATAGAGAAAGAAGTTTTATCTACAGCCACAAAATCACCAAACATTCGCCTTAAATTATGGACTTTAATAATCTCTTTACCTTGTTGGGTATTTTCTTGCAAGGTAATAGCAGGATAATGAAAAGATAATTTATCCGTTTTCTGCTGCTTCAATAACAACATAAAGCCATCTTCTAAACTAGGTTCTATGGCCTGATAATCTCTATCTCCAAGCAATGATTTTATTTTTGCAAAATCCTGTTGCTGCTTTAACACTAAACGTACTTTACCTGCCTCTGGTACTGCATCGACAGTTACATCCTGATCATAGAACAAAGCTTGTAATAAACGTACAGACTCATCCGCCTGTGGCGTTATTAAATAACTGGTATTTTTGGCATAATTAGCAATATTAGCAGGTGTATCTTGTGCCAGTAATTTTCCTTCGTGCAAAATAGAAACCATTGCACAACGTTCAGCCTCATCCATATAAGTAGTACTTAATAAAACAGTAAGCTGTTCATCTTTTACTAACTGCTCAATAATTTCCCATAATTCTAAGCGGGATAACGGATCAACACCCACAGATGGTTCATCTAAAATTAATAACTCAGGGGAGCGCACTAAAGTACAAGCCAATCCTAGCTTTTGTTTCATGCCACCTGATAACTTACCTGCTGGACGCTCTGTAAAACGAGCAAGATCCGTCATAGCCAATAACTTACTAAAACGCTGTACGCGTTCATTTTCTGGTACATGGTGTAAATCAGCATATAAGTCTAAATTTTCTTGAACAGTTAGATCCTCATAAAGACCAAATCGCTGCGGCATATAGCTGATTTTACTTTGAATAGTTTGTGCATACTGCTTAACATCTAAACCAAGCACTGACATTGAACCTTGTTCAAGTTCTAATAAACCACAGACTATTCGTAATAATGTAGTTTTGCCTGCCCCGTCTGCTCCCACCAATGCACTAATTGAACCATAAGGAATATTCAATGAAATACTATCTAAGGCTATTACTTGTTTAGCCTTCTTAGGAGTGAATACCTTACTGACCTCCTCAGCTACAATGGCATAATTATTGTTGTTCATTGTCTGCTACCGTTAAATAGGTAGTCACAGGCATCCCCAATTTAAGCTTATTGGCAGAATCCTTAACGTAAATACGTACCTCATACACAAGGCTAGTACGCAACTCTTCAGTTTGTACATACTTAGGGGTAAATTCTGCATTTGAGGAAATAAAACCCACTTGCCCCTCAATTGGCTCATTAGGGTAACTGTCCATTACTACTTTAGCCTTCATCCCTAATTTTACCCGTCCCAATTCTGTTTCTGGAATATAAGCCCTAACCCATTTAGGATCAGTAATTGCTAAGGTATAAACAGGTCGCTGGGGTGATGCCATATCACCCTTTTCTAACAATCTAGCACGCACAGTGGCATCAACTGGAGAATATAAAATGGATTCCTCTAATTGTCTTTTTAATAATCCTAAATCGGCAATAGCCGCAGCCAACTCAGCCTTTGCCTGCTCAATATCTTCATAACGAGGGCCAACTTCTGCAAGCTCAAGGGCTTTTTGTTTATTTTCTAAATCAGCTACAGTTTTATCATAAGCCGCGCGAGCTGCATCTACATCTTGTTTGCTAACACCTTTGCCACCTGTTGTTTTAGCAATATTTGCGTAGCGACTATAAAGTGATTTCGCATTATCAACATCTGCTTTAGCGGCTGCTACATTTGCTTTTGCTTGCACTATCTCTTGTGGCCGACTACCGTTTTCTAAACGAGTTAAAGCTGCCTGTTGTGCAGCTATTTGTGCTTCACCTTTAGCAATTTGTACAAGTAAGGTTCTAGTATCTAACTCACCTATTTTTTGCCCTTCTTTAACCCAATCACCTTCTTCAACCATTAATTGTGTGATTCGTTCACTGGCATTAAACGCAAGAGATACCTGACGTAACTCAACATTGCCAAAAAGCGTTATTTGATTTGATGTTTGCTTAGGTAAATTAAGATATACAACAATCCCAACACCTAAAATAGTAAGGAGAATAACGCCTATTATTTTGAGTTTTTTAGACATTGCCATATTCCCCTTAAGAATATAAAAAATAGTTAACAATAAAATTTATATTATTAGCATAACTGACAACAACCATTAATTCAAATTGAAATTTGAATTTTATTTTTTGCAAAATATTTGTTAAACTAACATAAATTTTTTATCACGATAATTGGCAAAATGACTAATAAAAAACCTAGCAACAAAGGCAAAACTACGCGCCAACACATTCTTGAAGTAGCTGCTGAACTATTTGCACAGAAAGGTTACGCCTACACGACTAGTAAAGAAATATGCCAAGCGTCAAACGCTAATATTGCTGCTGTTAATTATCACTTTGGTGGTAAAGACGGTCTCTATGATGAAGTTTTGCTAGAAATGCATGATCGCCTAATCACATTAGACACACTAAGCGATATAGCACATAGCCAATTAACTGCCAAGGAAAAATTAACAGCTGTATTTGATGAACTTATGAAGAGCATTATTGAGCGTAAATGGCACGCGAGAATGTTTATACGGGAAATGTTATCTCCTTCACCAGCATTAGATACTTTATTGACTAAAAAAGTCTTGCCTAAATTTAAGCTAGTTAAAGAGATTATTAGTGAGTTAACAGGTATTCCTAGCAATGATCCTACCATTACCTATTGTTTAATTAATGTCATTGCTCCTAACGCTGCATTATTAATAGCTAATGAAAAACTGTTGAATAAACTACTTCCTAATTTAGCTGATAATGCCTAGCCCCTTACTCAACATTTAAAGCTATTTTCATTAGCTGGACTAGAAGCAATTGCTAAGGAATACCATAATAAACATGCCAACAAATAACAAACTTGTAAAATGAGATTACTATTTACAAACTAACCACTATAATAGCCCATTCCGAATATCATCAAAGGTTGTAGTTAGTCTGTATGACTCGACAAACAATACGCAGTATTTCCTACATTGTCGGTTTCTTTCTTATTGCACTTTCAGTCAGCATGTTAGTGCCACTGACTACTTCTTTTATTTTTGAACACACTGCCAACGATATCGCTGCTTTTTTCTGGTCTGCTTTGGTTACCTTCTTTGCTGGCTTTTTAATGATCAAGCAAAAAGGTTCATTACAAATTCAATTGCGCCCAAGAGACATGTATTTTCTTACCGCCAGCAGTTGGATTATGGTATGTATATTTGCAGCACTCCCTATGACTATGATTAGTCATATTAGCTACACTGATGCTTTTTTTGAGGCAATGTCTGGTATTACCACAACAGGCGCCACTGTTTTATCTGGCTTAGACCATGCAGCACCAGCATTATTAATGTGGCGCTCTATGTTGCATTGGATTGGTGGTATTGGCTTTATTGTGATGGCAGTAGCTGTACTACCTATGTTACGTATTGGTGGTATGAGACTTTTCCAAACAGAATCCTCTGACTGGTCAGAAAAAGTCTTACCACGCTCTCATGTTATTGCCAAATATATTCTTGTTATCTATGTATGCTTTACTATCATAGGCATCTTGGCCTTTTGGTTAGCAGGTATGCCTGTATTTGATGCCATTAACCATGCTATGAGTTCAATTGCAACAGGTGGATTTTCAACTTCTGATGCTTCATTAGGAAAATTCTTACCTGCTACCCACTGGATTGCTATTGTTCTCATGTTATTAGGCAGTTTGCCATTCACTCTCTATGTTAGTACTCTACGGGGTAATTACACTGCCTTGTTTAAAGATGAACAAGTGCGAGGCTTTATCACTATTTTAGTGATTAGTTGTTTACTACTTAGCCTCTGGTTTTGGAAAAACAGTGGTCACTCATTTATTGATTCAGTACGCGTTGCCTCAGTTAGTGTAGTTTCTGTTATCACTACTACAGGTTTTGCCGTAGATGATTATAGTCAATGGGGTAGTTTTGCCATGATTATTTTCTTCTACCTTACCTTTTTAGGTGGTTGTTCTGGTTCGACCACTGGTGGTCTAAAAACTTTCCGCTTCCAAGTTACCTTAAGATTACTTTCTGCTAACTTAAAGCAACTTATTCATCCCCGAGCAGTTATTCCACAAAAATACAATGGTCATAATCTTGACGAAGAAATTGTTCGTTCTATCTTAACGTTTACTTTCTTTTTTGCTTTTATTATCGCCATTATTGCACTATTCTTAGACTTTCTTGGCTCTGATATGGTTACTGCA
>JBEBWU010000129.1:0-6146 GCA_040391985.1 Entomomonas sp.
TTATGGACATATATTCCTATTTGGTTACCCATATTATTTGTTATCATAGATAGTTTATTTATATTAAGAAAACAAATGGCTAAAGCTGCAATAGCACGCCAGTAAACTTAATTATTAATTAATTTAACTCTACTGCTGATATCGTTCATTGCACAAAATAGGATATTAGGTAAAATCAGCAACTATATTTAACAATTGATGGGAAATAAAATATTGTTATGAAAGCTTATTCGCGTTTTTTATTAGTCTTTTCTGTTTTACTTTTTTTAACGGCATGTGATCTGTTACCCTTAACTAGTCAAAGTATGCCGTCTTTCAACAACAATCAAGATACTCCTGAGTACTTAATTGGCCAAGCCAATCAACAATCTAATTCAGAAATAGCTAATCAATACCGATTAATTGCTGCTGATAAATATATAAAAGCGAATAACCTAGACAAAGCTCAGTCTATTTTAGGGGACTTACAACCTAATCTAAATAAAACCCAGCAAATGATTGCTGATATGTTAAAAGCTAATATTGCTTTAAATAAAAAAGATACTGCAACAGCACTTAACCTGTTAACAAGTAATACTTTCTATCGTTTAGATGAACAAGAAACCTATTTACAAGTACGTGTTCGCTTATTAAAAGCTACGGCCTTTGAAACGGATGGTAAGCCCTTACAAGCTTTACGCGAACGTTCTTATATTTCCTCATTCTTATCAGGACAAACCGCCCAAGACAACCAAGATAATATTTGGCGCTTAGCTATGTCTATACCATTAGAAGCATTAGAGTCAGCTGCAGATGGTGGTGAAACAGGCGGTTGGTTACAACTGGCTAAAGCAGTGAAAAGTGCTGCTACTTTAGCGGAACAAAAAGAAAATATTAATAAGTGGATAGCGGCTAATCCTAATCATCCGGCGGCTAAAAACCCTCCTGCTGAATTAATGACTATCCAAAACTTAACCACAGAAACCTACACTAAAGTAGCTATTTTACTGCCTCAAAAACAAAAATACGCACAAGCTATTTATAATGGTTTTATCGCTGCATACTACCAAGCAGATAATAAAGATAAGATCACTATTAAAGCTTATGAAAGTAGTGACTTTAAATCTATGGATGCTTTCTATGAGCAAGCTAAAAAGGATGGTATGCAGTTAGTTATAGGCCCTATTGAGAAAAACTTTGTTAATGAACTCAGTAAAAAACCTACATTACCTATTACAACATTAGCTTTAAATTATACAGATGGTAATAACCACCCTCCACAATTGTTCCAATTTGGCTTATTGCCAGAAGATGAAGCCAGAGAAGCTGCCATTCGTGCCTTTAGTGATGGACGTCGTCATGCTGTTGCAATAGTTCCTCAAGGAGAATGGGGTAAAAAAGTATTATCTGCTTTCCGTACTCAATGGGAACAACTGGGCGGTGTAATAGATGGTATTCAATATATAGATCGTCCTGTGGACTTAGATGGTCAGATGGTATCCCTTATTGGCAAGTTACCAGGTAATGGTATTAAGAGTACCAGTGAAGATGACAACATGTTATTTATGGTAGCAGAACCTGCTATTGCACGCCAAATCAGAGCGCTACTAGTTTATCGTGATGGTGATAAATTGCCTGTTTATGCTACTTCACACATTTATACAGGCACACCTGATGCAAGCCAAGACAGTGATCTAAATGGTGTCTTATTCACAGAAACACCTTGGTTGTTATCAAACACTGATCCAGTTCAACAAAACATTATTACTCAATGGCCACAAGCTAAGACTAGTTTTGCTAGGCTTTATGCACTTGGTGTTGATACATGGCGTTTAACTCCTCGTATTTCAGAGTTGAAAGCATTACCTAATAGCCGTGTTGAAGGACTCTCTGGCGAGTTAACTATTGATAATAATCAACGTGTTACACGCAAACTACCATGGGCAACGTTTAGTAAAGGTTTAATTCAACCTGCACCTCAAAATGCCTTATAATGGCAAAACATTTAATCATTGGTAAAACAGCTGAAGAAATGGCTTTGCAATATTTGCAAAGCCAGCATTTATCGCTTATAGCTAAAAATTGGCGATGTAACTATGGTGAAATTGATCTTATTATGACAGATAAACAAACTGTTATATTTATAGAAGTTCGCTATCGTAAACAATCCCTATGGGGAGATGCTGCAGAGACTGTCACCTATAGTAAACGTCAAAAAGTGATAAAAGCTGCTACCCTATTTTTACAGCAAAACAATAGTTTTTTAGCTAAACCTTGTAGATTTGGTGTAATTGCCATGACAGGAGAATTAGATAACCCTTCTATTACATGGTTAACTAATGCTTTTTCCTTAACCTAGCATAAAAGATTTTTAATATGCAAGAACGTATTCAGGCATTTTTTCAAGAAAGCATTAATACACTTAATCAAGTGTCTAATGTGCTTAGTGGCGAAATAGAACAAGCTAGTTTTACTATTGTAAATAGCTTATTAAATGAAGGGAAAGTTTTAAGCTGTGGCAATGGAGAATCAGCTATTAGTGCTCAATACTTTAGCACCAAACTACTCAATCATTTTATCCAAGAACGCCCTAGTCTTCCTTCAATTTCACTGACTAATCATCCAATCACCACAGCTATTGCTAATGATTATGGTTTTTCTGAAATATATTCTAAACAAATTAGAGCATTAGGTAACAATAAAGATATATTATTGGCTATCGCAACTAGCAACAATTCGGCTAATATTATAGAAGCGATACATGCAGCTCATGATAGAGAAATGACAGTTATTGCCTTAACAGGAACTGACTGTACTGCAATTAAAGCCTCGCTATTAGCAAGTGATATTGAGATTTGTGTACCAACCTATAAAATAGTACAAATTCAAGAGGCTCACTTACTGATTATTGATGGTTTGTGCAACCTAATCGATTATCAATTATTTGGAAGCGACTAATGAACAAAAGACACTCTCTACTTACCCTACTAATGTTAGCATTTATAATATCCGGTTGCTCAACAGTAGTTGGAACAACACGTAATAAGCCTGTACAAGATGACTTGGGCACACGTACTTGGGGCGCAAAAATTGATGACTCACTCATTGAAACCAAAGTAGCTGTTAATGTTGCTAAAGCCGACCCTAAGCTAGATGATGATTCACGTATTGTTGTAGTTAGTTTTAATGGTATTGTATTACTCGCAGGGCAAGTACCTAATGCCAACTTGAAACCTATTGCAGTAAAAGCCGCTTCTCAAGGAGTACAAGGTATTAAGCAAGTACATGATGACCTGCAAGTAGGCCCTGTCGCTGGTTTCTTAGCCCGTAGCAGTGACTCATGGATAACCAGTAAAGTTAAATCATCCATGACATTTAAAGCTGAAATCCCATCAACCCGTATTAAAGTTGTAACTGAAAATGGTATCGTTTATCTATTAGGACTCGTTACTCATAAAGAAGGAAAAGCAGCCGCTGAAGCTGCAAAAGATATTTCTGGTGTACAACGAGTGGTAATGGTTTTTGAATATATTGATTAGCTAAATATGTTAAGGGGGAAAATTAATTCCCCTTTTATTTTTGTTACTATTATTTTATCTTAACTGACTATCTTTACTACCACGTCGATTATATAGGTTTAGCTCTTTAGCTTGTTGTTTATCAAACTCTTGCTGACAGTTAATGCAATATCTAACCCCTAGCAATGCTTGACGCCTTGCTTCTGGAATTGGCTCACCACACTCCTCACAGAACTCAGAACTTTGCTGATTTGGATTTAAATTTAATTGTTGTTTAGCATGCTCTACAGCATCAGCAATACTGCTTTCAATTTGCTCACTCACCGCATCATCGGATGCCCAACCACTAGCCATAATTATAACCTCCAACTTATTGAGGATACTTATTATATGGTTACTTATTGATGATTTTTCAAGAATCGAAAAATAAAAAAACCGCTACTCAATATTACAAATAGCGGCTATTGGGAAACAAAACTTTCGAAAACTATTGGCGAACACCTTCAACTGATAAGGTCATTTCTACTGTCTCGCTAGCAGGGCCTAAATCATAGTTAATACCAAAATCTTTTAGTTTTAGGGTAGTAGTACCATAAAAACCTGCACGGTATCCACCCCATGGATCTTTACCTTCACCAATAAACTCAGCATTGATAGTGATAGGTTTAGTAACACCATGTAATGTTAGGTTACCTTCAATATCAAATTTATTATCTTGCTTAGGTATTACTTTAGTAGAAACAAAGTTTGCTTGTGGAAATTTCTCAACATTTAATAAATCAGCTGAACTAATGTGCTCATTACGCTTTTCATGGTTAGTATCAATACTTTTAGTATTGATCACTACATTTACTTTGTCTGCTGCTGGATTAGCTTTATCATAAGTAAAAGTACCTGAGAAATCTCTAAATGTCCCATAAAGCCAGCTATAACCTAAATGGCTAATACGGAAATTAACGAAGGCATGTTGCCCTTCTTGATCAATCTTATAATTAGCTGCATTAACTAATGGTGCTGCAACTACTAATAAACTGGTGATAGCTGTTGTGATTATTGCTTTTTTAAACATAAATTATCCTTATAGATCATAATTAATAATGGATAGTAGTTTATGTGTGATTAACTAATAAATAAATAGTCAAAAAGGTTTATAGCGTTTCATTTATGGAACAATTATATTGGTTACCCTTTAAAATAGATAAAAAAGAAGGGCTAATTAGCCCCTCTCTGCATTTCAAATTATTTATCATACCCTAAATTAGGTGCTAACCAACGTTCTATATCTTCAATAGGCATATTTTTACGTTTAGCATAATTTTCTACTTGATCTTGATAAATTTTACCTACCCCAAAGTATTTAGCCTGAGGATTAGCAAAGAACCAACCACTAATCGCAGCCGTAGGCCACATTGCATAGTTCTCAGTGAGTGTTACTTTACTTTGATTATGTTTATCTAATAATTCAAATAAAGTAGCCTTTTCTGTGTGATCTGGGCAAGCAGGATAACCAGGTGCAGGTCTTATGCCTTGATATTGTTCTTTAATTAACGCGTCATTATCTAATGACTCATCTGCTGCATAGCCCCAATAGGTTTTGCGCACTTGCACATGTAACCATTCAGTACAAGCTTCTACAAAGCGATCTGCAAGGGCTTTAACCATAATGGCATTGTAATCATCTTGCTTAGTTTCATAGTGTGCCACCAGTTCATTAACTCCAATACCAGCCGTTACAATAAAGCCCCCCATATAATCAGTAATGCCTGTTTCTTTAGGTGCAATGAAATCAGCCAGTGAATAACTTTTTGTACCTTCTGCTTTAATTTGTTGTTGGCGTAGATGATGCAAGGTAGTAACTGTTTGCCCATTTTCATCATAAAGTTCAATATCATCATGATTAACTTGATTAGCAGCCCAAAAACCAAAAGTTGCACGTGCTTTAATCAATTTACCATCAACTATCATTTGCAACATTTGCTGAGCATCGTGAAATAATTTTGTGGCCTCTTCTCCTACTACCTCATCAGTTAGTATTCGAGGATATTTACCTGCTAAATCCCAAGAAATAAAGAAAGGAGTCCAATCAATATAATCCACTAAAGTAGCTAAGTCGATATCTTCCAACACCTTAGTGCCAATAAACTGTGGTTTAGTGGGGGTAAAATCTTGCCAATCAATTTGTGGCTTGTTAGCAATAGCTTCTTGATAAGAAAGGTATTTAGCTGTTTGGCTACGCTTACTCATTCTTTCTCTAATTTGCTGATACTCTTCACGAGTTTTAGCAACTAGATCAGGCTTCATTTCCTTAGACAGTAATTGAGTAGCCACACCTACAGCACGAGAAGCATCAGAAGTATAGATAGCAATATCATTTTGATATTGTACTTCAATCTTAACAGCTGTATGAGCCTTAGAAGTTGTCGCGCCACCAATCATTAGAGGTACTTTAAAACCTTGCCGTTGCATTTCTTTGGCCACATGCACCATTTCATCTAATGAGGGAGTAATTAATCCGCTGAGGCCGATGATATCTACCTGCTGTTTTTTTGCTTCGCTTAATATTTTTTCGGCAGGCACCATTACTCCCAGGTCAATAATATCGTAACCATTACAACCTAGAACGACACCTACGATATTTTTACCAATATC
>JBEBWU010000130.1:0-6131 GCA_040391985.1 Entomomonas sp.
TAATATCTTTAGCTTTTAATTGTTCTGCAATGGTTTGATATTTTTTCTCAGCCTGTTGCTTCGTGGTGTCATAACTGTTGGCTATTTCACTGATGACAAAACTGTAAATATTATCCGTATCTTTAACTTTATCAAGATTACTAATACCTTGTTGTTCTAGTACTTTTACAACATCATAAAATTTATTACTAGGGATTGTTACATTAACTGTTAATAAGGTTTGATATTGTTGGGCATCTGTTTTAGTTAATGGTTTTGCTGAAGTTTGCTCATAGTTCTTATAGCCAATGGTGGTTAGATCTTGTTGTTTAATACCTAATTGTTGTAGATAGCTAGTGAATGCTTTCATATTGGTAGTATTACGGTCAGAGGCTTCGCTAGGGGTAGTACCTTCTGTGGTGTATTTAATAGAAAACTCAGCCGTATCTGGTTTTAGGGTAAGTTTCTCTGAAACATTAACATTGATACTACCTACAGCAACAAGATCCATTCCATACTTTAATTTATTTACTTCTATAAAAGAGTTATCAACATATTGTTGAGCAAAGGAATAGGGAGTAGCTAGTATAGCTAATCCTAAAGAGGCCGCTAATAATTGTTTTTTCATGAGTTACTCCATTGATTAGAGAGATTATTTATTGTCATTAGTCTAGCATGGGATTTGTTATCAGCGTGATAGGCAAATCCCATGGGTATGTAAGTAAATATAATCAAGCCTTAAAAGTAATCCAAGGCTTTAGTCTAACTACAGGTTCAATTAAACCTGCCTGTTGTTGTGCTTCAATAACAGGCCCTACTGGTTTATAGGCTGAAGGAGCTTCTTCCAGTTTCCTTGCTTCCTTTAATGTAATGCAGTGCCATGGTAAATGATCTTGGTTAAGTTGCTCAGGACGTTTTGCACGCATTTGTTGGCGACGTATGGTACGTCCAGCTCCATGAGAACATGACCATAACCAGTCTTCATTACCTAATCCCATTACTACATAAGAGTAATCTCCCATAGAACCAGGAATTAATGCTAGTTTACCTAAGTAAGCAGGTGTTGCTCCTTTACGATGAATATTCATACCTTGCTCTTGTAGAACAACATTATGAGGAATATCGACCACCAGTTGTGATTTATCCTCTTTAAATACGGTACGCCAAACTTGCCGTACAAGTTCTGCAAGAACCACTCGGTTTGCCCATGCATAACGTGTGGCAACGCCCATTGCTAACAGATACTCCTCTGCTAGTTTACCTGTTAAACCATAAAGTCCAGATTCAGGATGCTTTACCCCTGTAGGCCATGCTTGTTTAGCTTTATCCATCCAACGTTGCCCTACATAAAAACCTACATCACGAGAACCACTGTGAAACATAACAACTATTTCACCTTCTCGTAATCCAGCTTGATAAGCTACATGGCGATTTATCACTTTATCAACTATTTGTAGCTCTACAAAGTGGTTACCTGAGCCCGTTGTACCTAGACTAGCAGGACGAATAATCTCACGTTTGCCTGTAAAAGCTTCAGGAGCATAACGGTTACTTGCTTGGATATTATCTAATCCTATGGCTTTACTCAGTTCATTTTGCAATTTGTTAATATCAACATATTGCCAAATACCTTGTTTTTGTAAATTATCTAACCATGCCGCAGGGCTTTCTTCAAAAAGTGCTGTAAAAGCTTGGCTAGGAATAGGTACATTGCGTTCATCATGCAATAAAACATTGGTTAATGCTTGTTCCAATAGCTGTTGTTTATCTATTACTTCAGATAAATTTTGACCTGTTGTTAATAAACGCATGCCACAGTTGATATCGGTACCAATCGCAGCAGGAATAACAAGATCCTCTGTGGTTGCTACAATACTTCCTACTGGTGCAATACTACCAGGATGAAAATCTGGAGTAGCACAAGCTTTACAAACATGGCCTGTGGTATTAGGTACTTGTACAGCTGCAAAATTAAGTAATTGCTGAACCGCTTTCTCTTCTAATGGAAAGTGTTGAGGCATTAGTACACTTGCGGTTGCAGACTGATTAGTTAAACGATAAATACCATTTTGATAATTAATTTTTATTCCCTGACGGGAAAATAGTTTTTGTAAACGATTAAAAGTAGACATAGCTGCTTTCCAGAAAAACATACAAAGACGCTTTCTATTATTTTCAATAGAAAGTTCGTTTTTCTTTCCTACAGCAGCAATATTAGGAAGAGTGTGTGTATTGTAGATAGCTTAATAAAAATGTCAATAATAAAAAAGCCATGTAAAAACATGGCTTTTTAGAATTACTAATTAGTTTTTGGTTTCTTTTCAATAGGACAATCTTTTCTGACACCATAATCAGTAAGATCACAAGGTTTAGTTACCCCAACAGCATCCGTTAGTTTTAATAGTAAATTTCGTGGCTGTGGTTTTGGTCTATCTTTTAATGGACATTCAGGTCTTACACCATAGTCTTTAAATTTACATGGGCGAACACGACGCTTATCCGCTAATGTAGTTTGTCTAATATAAAAAACTTGTTCTTTTGATTTCTTAATTACACTTTTATTAGAGTCAATGATCTCAGCTATTAACTTATGTTCGCCACGTTCTAAATTATTAATTGAAAAAGTAGGTGATGTAGATTCACTTACCGTTTTACCATCAATAACAATACGATATTTATGATCTGATGAAAGTTTTGGTGAGCTTTCAAGTGATACCATCAATTGTCCATCTGAATTAATGATAGTGTCTTCATGTTCAGGTGTAACAATAGTAAGCGATTGATAGCTTATAGATGTGATCTTAAATGGGGCATTACTATCACCATTGCTAGCATTTGGGATATTAATAGGCGTAGTTGGAGAAAGACGAACAGTTTTTAAATCTGATTCGTCTACACTATTCACTGTTTTATTATTAACTGAGGGGGTGATTTTAATATCAAGATCTCGTGTTTCCTGATTTTCAGGAGGATTATCTGTATAGATAGTATTTCCATTACTATCTACATAAGAATAAACTTGAGCGTTTAAAGAAACACAAGTAAGTAACAATGCGATAAAGGATAATTTTTTCATTGTATTATATTCTGAAAATCAGCTTTTTGCTCTAGGTTGTCTTTTGGGTGTAGGGTTAGCAACACGTTGAATAGTAAATGATTGAGAATCACTACTAGCAATAACCGCCCCATTATTAAGAACCTGTGCTTGTATTGTATGTGTACCACGATCAATATTAGTAAGTGTAAAGCTATTACTCGCTTGTGCAGCACCATAAGGTTTACCGTCTAATAATAGTTGATATTGATAAGATGATGGTAAAAAGCGAGAGGATGTATCGAGCACTATTGAAACAGTAAATGTTCCATTATTAGCTCTTAATGCCTCTTCATCTGGTATGCCACTAATACCCACTTTGGTTATATTAGGTTTTGAGTCATTAATTTTAAATCCAGGGTCTTGGCTATCAGTCGATGTATTCTGACTAGGGATAGTCTGAATTTTAGGCAATCTGACCTGTTCTGCGTTTACATTAGCAGGAGGTTGCTCATTGGTATATACTGTGTTTCCATCACTGTCTTTGTAACTGTAAACAGGCTGTGCAGCTACAGGTAATACTATAAGCAATAAGGGAAATAGAATCTTGCGCATTGCGATCTCCTAATCTTTAGCTATATTAAGCAAGTTTCGTTTAATAGCTATAATAATTGGCTTATTATAAAGCAATTTGAAGCAGGTGATATAGTTATATCGTGATACATGTCTATTTATAATAAAACTTTTAGTTAATTACAGGTTAACAGTTTATAATTTCATTAGTAAATAAATTATAAGCAAATAGATCAAGTTGGGTATATTGTTTAGGTGAAGGGGTCTTTATGAAGTTACAGCAATTACGTTATATTTGGGAAGTGGTTCGCCATGATTTAAATGTCTCGGCAACCGCTCAAAGCTTGTACACCTCTCAACCTGGTATCAGTAAACAAATACGTTTATTAGAAGATGAGTTAGGTGTTGAGATTTTTTCCCGTAGTGGTAAACATTTAACTCAAATAACCCCAGCTGGTGAAAGAATTATTGAAGCAGCGGTAGAAATATTGCGCAAAGCAGAAGGGATTAAGCGTATTGCACAAGAATTTTCCAGTGAAAAGAGTGGTTCGTTAACCATTGCTACTACCCATACTCAAGCCCGTTATGCTTTACCTAAAATAATTAGTGAATTTATTACCCGTTATCCAGATGTATCATTACATATGCATCAAGGTACTCCAATCCAAATTGCCAAAATGGCAGCAGATGGTACAGCAGATTTTGCTATAGCTACAGAAGGGATGGAAGAGTTTTCTGATTTAGTGATGATGCCTTGTTATCGTTGGAATCGTTGCGTTATTGTGCCTAAAACACACCCTTTAAGTGCTTTAAAAGAAATTTCATTAGAAGCTTTGGCAGAACAGCCATTAGTTACTTATGTGCATGGCTTTACAGGGCGCTCAAAGCTAGATGCTGCGTTCCATGCCAAGGGATTAGAGCCTAAAATAATCTTTACAGCGGCTGATGCTGACGTTATCAAAACTTATGTTCGGTTAGGTATGGGGGTTGGTATTATTGCCAATATGGCGTTTGATGAACGCACCGATACTGATTTAGTAAAAATTGATACGGGCGATTTATTTGAGTCAAGTATTACACGTATTGCTTTCCGTAAAGGTAGTTTTTTACGAGGCTTTATGTATGAGTTTATTGAAAGCTTTGCCCCACATTTAACTAAGAAACTTGTTATGGAAGCAGTTGAACTGCATGGTAGGCCAGAGTTTGAAGCTGTTTTTAAAAATATAAAATTACCTGTACATTAAAAAATATTTTAATAGCCATTATAAAGTTGAGAATGCTTTATAATGGGTTTTCTTTTTTGGTTAATAGAGTTTTATATGCGTATAGGTCATGGTTATGATGTACATCGTTTTGGCGATGGCAACTTTGTAACTTTAGGTGGAGTACAAATTCCCTTCCATAAAGGTTTAGTAGCCCATTCTGATGGTGATGTGCTAATCCATGCTCTTTGTGATGCTCTACTAGGGGCATGTGCATTGGGGGATATTGGTCGCCATTTCCCCGATACAGATCCGCAATATAAAGGAATTGATAGTAGGCAACTATTACGCCATGTTATTGCATTGATTAATAAACAAGGATGGCAATTAGCCAATATGGATGCCACTATTATTGCGCAAGCGCCCAAAATGGCTCCTTATATTGAACAGATGCGTGAATTGTTAACTAAAGACATGCAAGTAAAACTTGAGCAAATTAATATTAAAGCAACCACTACAGAAAAACTTGGTTTTACTGGTCGAGAAGAAGGTATTGCAGTGCATGCTGTGGTATTATTAGCACCTTATGACAGAACTTGAATTATTAGGCCCTACTGCATGGGGCGAAGCTTGTGGAGTTGCCCAGTTAAAAGCAATCGCTGATGATTTCCAAGTAGATGAAGTTTTAGATATTCCTTTAACAGGTGAGGGTGAACACCTTTGGTTATGGGTTGAAAAACGCTATCTAAATACTGAAGAAGTAGCTAAACGGATAGCGAGAACTATTCAAATACCCTTAAGGCATGTGAGCTATGCAGGTTTAAAAGATAAATTAGCATTAACTAGGCAATGGTTTAGTATTCATTTGCCAGGTAAAACTGATCCTGATTTGAGTGGATTAGAAAGCGATCAGTTACATATTATTAAACAAGTACGTCATCAACGAAAGTTGCAACGTGGTACGCATTCAGCGAATGGCTTTATTATTCGTTTAACCCAACTTGAAGCCGAACAACAGCGATTAACAGAACGTTTACAATTAATTGCTCAACAAGGTGTGCCTAATTATTTTGGTTTACAACGTTTTGGCTTTGATGGGGGCAATGTTGAGCAAGCTATAACATGGGCAAATCAACAAGCTTATCCAGAACAGCGTAATATACGTTCTAGACTATTATCGAGTGCTAGAAGTTATTTATTTAATAAAGTATTAGCTGATAGGGTAGCTCAAGGTACTTGGAATAACTTAATTAAGGGCGATATATTATCTTTTACAGATAGTCATAGTTTTTTCCCTGCTGAGCAACTAGCTGCAAATGATACTAGATTAGCTGAATTAGATA
>JBEBWU010000131.1:0-6111 GCA_040391985.1 Entomomonas sp.
GTGTAATTAAGTAATTAAGAGGCCAGCGTACCTTGCGGTGGTGCTTGCTCAAGTGGTGCAGAGTACATGGATTCGGTTGATTCCTCTGCTACTGTTGCAACAGCGTATTGTCCTTTTATCGCCCTTGTTCCAACGTGCTTTTTACACATATCAGGGTCTAGCGATCCATCTTCGAGCTTCCAAAACTTCGGATTTATTTTTGCGTATTTATCAAACTCTGCTTTATTCATATTAAAAATCCCACATCAAAATTTTTAAGAAAACTATTAAACTAAATATAGTCAATTTTTATCAGAAATAAAATTGCCACATTTATCATCTATAAAAAATTTGGGGCGTTTTTTAACTTCATTATATATTTTGCCAATATATTCACCAATAATACCTAAAGTTAAAATTTGTAATCCTCCAAAAAAAGTAATAATGATAATAACTGAGGTCCAGCCTTGTATGGTATTACCCAATAACTTCTCAACTATTGCATATATCGCAGCTAGTATTGAAAATAAAAAAACTAAAATACCAATGAGTGTAATAATACGCAAAGGTTTTACTGATAATGAGGTTATTCCCTCTATTGCTAACCCTAATGATTTTCTAAATGGATATTTAGTATAACCAGCAGCACGTTCGGCACGTTCATAAAAAACTTCCGTTGTCTTAAAACCAACCATAGGTACAAGACCTCGTAGATATAAATTCTCTTCTTGATATTGTAAAAGAGCATTTAACGCTCTGCGACTAAGTAATCTAAAGTCTGCATGATTATAAACTTGCTCTACACCCAGTAATTCCATTAATTTATAAAATAACTCAGCACATGTTCGTTTAAAAAAACTATCTTTTTTTCTTGAGCTTCGTACTCCATAAACAATATCCATACCTTTAAGATACTGATCAACCATAGCTTCTATTATATTAGGATCATCCTGTAAATCCGCATCAATAGTTACTACCATATCAGCTGTAGCATTTGTTAAACCAGCAATCAGTGCTATTTGATGCCCTTTATTACGAGAGAGCTTTATTCCCTTTACATATTGATTTTGCTTACTCGTTTCGTTAATTAGAGTCCATGTATTATCTTTACTACCATCATCTACAAAAAGAATATAACTATCTTTACTTATCTTATTATTTGTTATTAATTTTTTAATAATACTTTCTAATATTGTTAAAGATATAGGAAAAACCTCTTGCTCATTATAACAAGGTACGACAATTGCTAATATTTGTGGAGTCGCATACAGATTCATTTCATTGCCCAAAACTTATTAATTAAAAATCCTGATAATGTATAAACTATAACACCCAATATTTGTGATAGATATTTCATATTAGGATAAAATGAAAGTATTAAATAAATAGTTATTAGATTTAATAAATATGAAATTATTACTCCAATAAAAAATTTTATTAACCTTACATTTGAATACTGCACAAAAAAGGTAAATCTACTATTTAAAATATAACTTATTAAAAAACCAATAATGTATCCTAAAAGATTAGCTAAATAAACTGATATACCAAACCAGATTAATAAAAAAATAAACAATAAACCAATAAAAGTATTGAAACCACCAATAAAACAATATTTAATAAACTGCTTTTTAGTTTGTGAATTAAACAATTTATTGTCACTCATATCTTAAATAACTTTGTAATTAAACTATATTTCTCTCATTAGTATTTTTTGATCTATTGCCCATACAAAAACCAAACACCACTTTGGTATATAAATTTATGACTGCAGGTTGATTGCTTCATTAAATCTTCATGGGTTTGATGCTGATTACTTGATTCTACTCTTACAAGCAAAAGATCATAACGATCACAATCTTTAAATATAACGAATCCTATCGGATTCCATGCAAAACCTGGCCTATCCTCAGGTATCTTATTCACCTGATAACGAATTATTTGTGGTGGAAACCATGCAAAATTAAAATCAACCCAGCCATGTTTTAACGCTTGATACCATTGAGGAAAATAAGCATAAACCTCTAAACGTCGATCACTATTTTTACTTGCAGTATCATAAACCAATGAAAGGGCCCGTTTTCTTTCTGGAGTTTTTTCTAACAAAAATTTAAAATCAGATACTTCTTTATTAAAATCAATCAAATCAACAATAGGTATCCTTAAAGTAGTCAATGAAAGACCTATCCATATACAACAGCAAACAAAAATAGGTTTTATCTCTACACTATCAAATTTATCAGATTTTTTCTCAAAAATTAGAATATAGAAAGGAAATAAAAATATAGCAAATCTATGATAAATAAAAGAAGTTTTAGCTGCTTGATCTGGAAATAAAAACCATGCACTAATGAAAATAATAAAAGGTACATATTTTTTGGGATCTTTACTTAACCTGCACCCCATGAAGAAAGGTAATATAAAAAATATTATCGTAAAAATGTCCAATGGAATATCTGAATTATAATAATTAGTCCATGGATATAATTGTAATCTAAATATCCTTACATCCAAAATACCATAATAATAATTTGAATAAGTTGCCCCAAAATACTGACCAAGGCCACTAGGAGTGAAAAAGTCAGAATTAATAAAAAATAGAGGTATTAACAATGATAAGAAATAAAAAGGTATTAACTGTTTAATTTTTCTCTTTATAGAATATCCTCTATTTACGATAGTCATACAGGAAGCAATTAAACAACAAAATAAAAAAACCAAAATATGTGAAAAATAAAGCAATACTCCTAACACAACAACTCTTATAACAAAAAAGATGTTATCCTTTTCTAAAAGCCTTAAATTTTCATAAATTAGCCATATCCCTATAGGTATAGCTAAGATAAATGTAATAAATCCCCAAATATAACTAAAACCAAAAAAACAGGGAAGTAAAACCCAATCAAGTGTATTTGAACCGTTAAGTTTTTTACGTAAAAAAGAGCAAGAAAAAACAAATGATAAAAAAGCTATACCAACAACAGTATTGATTGCATAATTTATTGGCATTAAAAATGGGGTATGATAAAGTAACTAATTAAGCAATCCAATAGGTTTTGAAAAAATAAAAAGTTTAATCATTAAACCAAGGTTCAGATGTATCACCCACTATAATTGATTTCAATATAGCCACTTGACCAGCATGCTGTGGCAAGTCAACCATTGGCAAAAAATAACTAGTACTCAATAATAAGCTTACTAAAATAACTGTTACAGTAAACAGTAACCTTTCAATTTTAGCAATCTTACTAAAATAATTATCTATCTTTACCACCAAAACTGTCCTTGATAAATTGCTAAAAATTTAGTGATTTATTATATATTATATTTACATTTGACATTTATATTCTCACTGTAACAAATAGAAAATCACATATTTCAAGCATAGATTAACCTGCCACTAAGATTCGTATAGCATCTAACCTTAATGTAGCTTTATTTAAGTACTCTAAACCTATTTTCTTATAGTCCTGTAATATTTCTAGTTCACTATCCCGTATGTTTGGATTAACTTTTTTCAACGCCGTTAAGCGCGTTAATTCTTCTTCAATTTCTGAAGTAAAACGTTGCTTGGCTTCTGCTACTCTCTCATTATAAACAGATTTCATTTTCTGTTCGGCAATGGTGATTTGTTTTTCTAATACTTCACGTTGTGCCTTAACAAATTTAATGGCGCTACCACGTGGTACTTTTTCAAGTTGTTTATTTAAAGTAGAGAACGAAACTTTATCTGCTAAATCATTGCCTCGTGGATCTAATAAACAACGTAACGCTACTTTTGGTAAGTAACGAACTAATTGTAATGCTTTTGGCGCCACCACTTCAGTCACAAAAACAAATTCAACCAATACAGTGCCTGTTTTTAATGCTTTATTACCAATAACTGCAACAGCAGTATTACCCATTGAACCTGATAGTACTAAATCCATACCACCTTGTAACATGGGGTGTTCCCAAGTGATAAATTGCATATCCTCTCGTGATAACGCCAATGAACGATCATAAGTAATCGTTACACCTTCTTCATCACCTAAAGGGAAACCTGCATCAAGCATTTTTTCGCCCGGTCTGAGAATAAATGCATTATCAGAATGATCTTCAATGTCTATTCCGAACGCATCAAATAACTTCTCAGCGTACATTGGTAAATTATATTGATCATCTTGCTCCTCAATGGCTTCAACTAAAGTATCGCCTTCCCCCTCACCACCTGAGTTTAGTTCTAACAAACGATCACGGCCTTTTTGCATTTCATCTTCTAATTGAAGACGAAGTTGTTTAGCCTCCTCTATCAACTTAGACCATGCTTTTTCATCAGTACTTTCTAATTGTTCACGTAAATGCTTTCTAAATTGTGTTTGTAAATTACTACCTGCGGGACAGGTATTCACAAAAGCATTTAGTGCACGGTCATACCATTCAAATAATCGTTGCTGGGCAGTGTCTTCAATATAAGGAACATGAATCTGAATATCATTTTGTTGACCAATCCGATCCAAACGACCAATACGTTGTTCTAATAAGTCAGGATGAGGTGGTAAATCAAATAACACTAAATGATGGGCAAATTGGAAGTTACGTCCTTCACTACCAATTTCTGAACAAACTAATACTTGAGCACCTTCTTCATCACTAAAATAAGCAGCCGCACGGTCTCGTTCAATAATTGTCATGCCTTCATGGAAAACTGCTGCTGCAACACCTTCTCTTACCCTTAAAGCTTCTTCCAAATCAATCACTGTCTCAGCATGGGCACAAATAACCAGTACTTTAGTGCGTTTTAACATTTTTAAAGTAGAGATTAACCACTCAACCCTTGGGTCAAAGTGCCACCAACGTTCACTGTCAGTTTCTAATTGATGATCTATATATTCTATTTCTGGGGTGAGTATAGGGCGCTCATCACGAGGTATCTGTAAATACTGCTCAGGATTAGGTAATGGATAATCATGTAATTCACGAATAGGGAAACCTTGTACAGCCGCCCTTGTATTACGGAATAATAAACGACCTGTACCATGCCTATCTAAAAGTTCTCTTACTAATCTTGTACAAGCCTCTTCTTCACCTTTTACAGCAGCATCTAATACAGATTTTTCTGCATCTTTTCCTAAGAAACTTTCAATAACCTTACGACCTTCTTTAGATAGCTTCTGCTTGTCTAATAAGTCTTGTACTGCTTCTGCCACAGGCTGATAATGCTTACTTTCTTCACGAAATGCTTCTAAGCTATGAAAACGATTAGGATCAAGCAATCTTAAGCGAGCAAAGTGGCTATCTACACCTAATTGTTCAGGTGTTGCTGTTAATAACAATATGCTTGGTGTTACTTCTGCAATTTGTTCAACTAAAGCATATTCAGGGCTTACATAATCAGGTACCCAAACTAAATGGTGAGCTTCATCTACTACTAGCATATCCCAACCAGCCGCGAATAAAGCATCCTGTACACGCTCATCACTCACTAACCAATCTAAAGCCACCAACACTAATTGGCTATCTTCAAAAGGATTACTGCTATCTCCTTGTGCAAATCGTTCAGCATCAAATAAGGTAACTTCTAGATTGAAACGACGACGCATTTCAACTAACCATTGATGTTGTAAGTTTTCAGGAACAACTATCAATACTCTACTGGCTCGACCTGAAAGTATCTGCCGATGAATAATAAGACCTGCTTCAATCGTTTTACCTAAACCTACTTCATCAGCCAACAATACACGAGGGGCTATTCGGTCAGCTACTTCTCGAGCAATATGCATTTGATGAGCAATCGGCTGCACTCTGGCGCCAGCTAGCCCTAATAATTTTGATTGTTGTAAATTACTGGCGTGCTCTAATGTGTTGTAACGCAAAGAAAACCAAGATAGCGAATCAATTTGTCCTGCAAATAAACGATCTGCCGCTGAACGAAATTGAATAAAGTTAGATAATTGTGTTTCAGAAATAGTACGCTTTTTATTATGTTCATCTATCCCCATGTACACAAGCAAACCTTCGATTTCCATTACTTCATCGACTACGATTTGCCAACCTTCTATATGGGTAATTTTATCGCCAATAGTATATTGTACTCTTGTTAAAGAAGCATTATTAATTGCATATTGCCTTGTTTCACCAGTAGCAGGGAAT